>JAIROD010000265.1 GCA_031257725.1 Planctomycetaceae bacterium
TTTTCTACCAACATTTCGTCCCTAGCGGGACGAGTGTTTTTGATTGACCTCGTTGGCTACCAAGATGTTGTCCCTACGGGACAGAAAAAGGAACATTCACCGCTACTGAATAGTTACAAGTGATCTTTATTTCAAGATTAAATGTAATATATCAGTGGAATTTTTCGGAGATTGAAGTTTATTTTTTACCACCCTGCCCCTCCGAAGGAGGGGAATTATTCCCCTCCTTCGGAGGGGCAAGGGGGGGTCATTCGGAGGAAACAACTGAATCGTTAAAAAAAAAATATTCCACTGATATATTACGATTAAATGATCTTTATTTACGCGGTGCAGATATTTATATTTTGTTTCCGAAACGCTTCGGCAAGGGAACGTGGAACAGTTGCCTCCGCTTCGATGACGTGGGCGCGGTTTTCCGCTACTTTGGCTTTCATTTCCTGCTCTTGCGCCAACGCCTGAGCACGGCGTTCTTCGGCTTTGGCGCGGGCAACTCGTGTGTCCGCTTCCGCCTGATCCGCCTGAAGTCTCGCCCCGATGTTCTGACCAACATCAATGTCCGCAATATCAATTGATACAATCCGAAATGCCGTTTGCGAATCCAAGCCTCGAGCAATCACCGCTTTCGAAATACTGTCCGGATTTTCCATGACTTCAAAATGAGTGTCGGCAGAACCAATCGCCGTAATAATTCCTTCGCCAACACGTGCAATAATTGTTTCTTCGGTTGCACCGCCGATTAGTTGTTCGAGATTGGTTCGCACCGTCACCTGAGCACGGACACAAAGTTCCACTCCATTTTTTGCAATGGCACTCAGTGTAGAACGTTCCGATTTCCGAACATCGGGACAAACAATCACCTTAGGGTTCACGCATGTTCGAACCGCATCCAAAACATCACGCCCCGCAAGATCAATCGCCGCCGCCTGATCAAAATTAAGATCAAGCGATGCCCGATGAGCCGCAATCAATGCCCGAATAACATTGGGAACATTACCGCCGGCAAGATAATGCGCAACAAGTCGGCGGGTTGTAATGCCCAACGGTCCCGAAATCGGTAAACCGGATTGCTTCGCCATGATCTTCGCCTGAACAATAACACGCGAACGAATCTTCATCAAACTCATACTAATCAAACTCACCATACTCACTTGAGCACGCGACATAAACGCTTGAAACCAAAGTGAACCGTAAAAGAAAAAAGCAAGTACCGTAAGAAGAAAAAGCACACCGCCGGCAATAACAATTCCAATTACAAGAATATGCTGAAACGGTGGAAGTTGTCCAAAAAGAATGGAAGTCATTGTTTTTATTAAGCCAAATTTGTTGGCAATGGTAAATGGTGAAATGTTATCGTAATAAAATTTGTATTGTCAAAGCATCTCAACGATGCACAATGTCTTGTTCAAATTCATCCAATGTTGTACACGCCGCCGCCTGCACTAAAAGGGACTCTAATGCAATTGGATCCTTATAGGAATGGACTGCTCGCGAAATTGATAACGGCACTTTTTTAAATCGCGTATTAAGTACCGTAAGAATATCTCTGGTGCCGCGATTAATTTCACCTTTTTCTAAACCTTCTTCTTTACCTTTAACATACAGTTCTTCCAAAGTGGACATGACCATTTTTTCAGCCTCCTTTTTATTTAATATTTTTAAAACTGATATAATCGCAACTTACTTATTTCAAAAAACAAACAATTACTAAAACCATCTCAACGAGGTGCAAGGTCTTGTTCAAATTCATCCAATGTTGTACAAGCCGCCGCCTGCACTAAAAGTGACCCTAATGCAATTGGATCCTTGTAGGAATGGACTGCTCGCGAAATTGATAACGGCACTTTTTTAAATCGCGTATTAAGTACCGTAAGAATATCACTGGCACCACGATTAACTTCGCCTTCTTCTTTACCTTTAACGTACAGTTCTTCCAAAGTGGACATGACCATTTTTTCAGCCTCCTTTTTGTTTAGGATTTTTGAAACTGTTTTAATTGCGACTTCCTTATTGGATTTAGTCGTTGACAAAAAGTAACGTGTTAGTGAGTTTGCCCATCCGTAACATCTTGGATCATTTTTGACGGGTAGAAGATGTTCCATGATACGGTCAAAATTCTCCGCTAAATCACCCGATGAGTATGATTGTAACGTATCAAGCAGAGCAATCAATGCCGGATGTCCTTGTAATTCCTCGCGTCGAATTTTCGACAAATCAATCAGTATGACCGGAAACCATAGCACAAAACGATTCACTCCCGGCGGCACTGCAATTAAATCCTTTATTTGTAATAACTCATTCCATGAAATATTACCATGATAAAGCACCACCACAAGCGGGTAAGGAAATTTCCCGTTTTCGGTGATTGTGTTTTGCGGATCGGCAACACATTCCTCATAAAATTCCAAAATTTTACGCAAACAATCGAAAGAAAATAATCGAATTTTTGTTGATTGATGCTCAAAAAACAGGAACACTTTAGAGAATGCTCCATTGCTGAATCTGGCGGAAAAACGTAAATCGCCGATTACTTCCTGTAAAGTATAATCAATTGTAACCGGAGATTCACATTGTAACGCATGGAGATCAAGCAATGGAACCAATCCCGTATTGTCATAATGTTCCAGCATACTCGCCATTAACTCATTGTCAATAAGAAAACGTCGGGTCAGCAAGTCATGCGGATGAACAATTTCAAATTTTGCCGGTGATTGAGAAAATACCATTATCCCAAAATCCTCTCTTTAACTAACTAACTAACTAACTAACTAAATAACTAAATAACTAAATTTTTAATACCGATAAAATTCCGGTTTATACGGACCTTCAACAGGAATACCGAGATATTCGGCTTGTTTTTGGGTTAATGTTGTCAATTTTGCGCCGATTTGTTCGAGATGCAATCGGGCAACTTCTTCGTCTAGGAGTTTTGGCAAAACATGAACGCCAATCGGATATTTTTCTGTTTCCGTCCAAAGGGCAATTTGAGCCAATGTCTGATTTGTGAACGAGTTTGACATGACGAAGGACGGATGCCCGGTTGCACAACCCAAATTAACGAGTCTTCCTTCCGCAAGCAAAAGAATTGAATTACCTTTTGGAAAGGTATATCGATCAACCAACGGTTTAATTTGAACTTTTTTAATACCCTGATATTTTTCTAAACCTTCGACATCAATTTCAACATCAAAGTGTCCAATATTGCAAACGATAGCGTCATTTTTCATTTGTTCCATGTGGCGAACCATAATAATATCGCGGCAGCCGGTTGTTGTTACAAAGATATTGCCGATAGAAGCCGCTTCGTCCATTGTTGTCACCTGAAACCCTTCCATTGCGGCTTGCAGAGCGCAAATCGGATCGATTTCCGTAACTATCGTTCTGGCTCCGTAGGATCTCATGGAGTGGGCGCAGCCTTTGCCGACATCGCCGTAACCGCAAACCACAACAACTTTTCCGGCGATCATGACATCGGTTGCCCGTTTGATACCGTCGGCAAGCGATTCACGGCAACCGTAGAGGTTATCGAACTTGCTTTTGGTTACGGAATCATTCACATTGATTGCCGGAACTTTGAGTTGTCCTTTCTCGAACATTTGACGTAAACGATGTACGCCGGTGGTTGTTTCTTCGGAGAGTCCTTTGACATTTTTGATAATTTCAGTGTATTCCGGTTTGTGCAGCAATGCGGTGAGATCACCGCCGTCGTCAAGAATCAGATTAAGCGGTTTACCGTCGGGAAAGATCACTGTTTGTTCGATACACCAATTGAAATCGTTATCGGATTCACCTTTCCAAGCGTACACAGGAATTCCGGTGCGGGCAATCGCGGCGGCGGCGTGATCTTGGGTGGAAAATTTATTACAACTGCTCCATGTAACTTCGGCGCCTAATGTTGTTAGGGTTTCGATCAGAACAGCCGTTTGAATTGTCATGTGGAGACAACCGGCAATTCTTGCGCCTTTCAATGGTTTTGTTGCCGCATATTTTTTCCGCAGAGCCATAAGACCCGGCATTTCATTTTCGGCAAGTTGAATTTCTTTTCTGCCCCATTCGGCGAGGTTTATATCGGCGATTTTATACGGTAATTTTGATTTTTCGATGGTCATGGACTTTTCCTTAATAGGTTATGGGTGTTTATCCAACCGGTTGTTCAAAACGATTAGTTAAAGGGAATCTCTCATCATTCAGCATTTACCGAAAGTTAACGGCGTGGGCTTGCCCCGCGTTGTTAGGCTTAACCCAAACACGGGGTAAACCCCGTCGTTAACTATTAATTAATTAATTAATAATAGGTTGAAAATAAAAAATTGAATGATGAGAGATGCCCTAAACTAATTAATCAAAACAACCGGTTCCGTAAAATTTTCAATTTCATTGAAAACAACGTCAGAATTATAACCAAATAACAACCTCTTGAGTAGGGGCATGAGGAAGTTAATAGGTAATAGTTAATAGGTAATTATTCAGTTTGGTCATTCGATGGTAGGCGACCTTTCGCCGAAGGGTTTTCACCCACTGTCGCACCAGTTGGTTTTGTTATTGTGTTGTACAACGACGGGGTTTACTCCGTGTTTTAGGGTTAAGCCGAACAACGCGGGGCAAGCCCACGCCGTTAACTTGCGGTAAATTCCGAATGAGGAGAGATTCCTAGTTCATCGTTAACGACGGGGTTTACCCCGTGTTTTTTGGTTAAGCCGAACAACGCGGGGCAAGCCCACGCCGTTAACTTGCGGTAAATTCCGAATGAGGAGAGATTCCCAGTTCATCGTTAACGACGGGGTTTACCCCGTGTTTTTTGGTTAAGCC
>JAIROD010000392.1 GCA_031257725.1 Planctomycetaceae bacterium
GAAAAGGTTTACAAAAATTCCTGCTAAAATTGAGACCGCAATTCGTGAAATCAAGGATCCAATCGCAATAGAATCATTGTGTGTCCACGCCTTATCATGCCAGACATTAAAGGAATTTACGGCAGACCTAGAGTAAATAACGGAAGGAGTACCCGAAGGCGGACGAGTTTTCCCATACCAAAATTGGCTGAATAAAGCAATGTTTCCATTCATCCAAAAAAATAAAAGGCAATTTCTAAAAAACTATTTTTAAACAGAATTAACAAAATTTTCAGAATTGACCAATGAGGATAATTGATTCATTTTATCCACAAATTGACATGAAAAAAATTCGTATCGAAGATTACGATTATTTTTGGAGCAATTATGAATATGTTAGTGATACGGAAACAATCAGTGGAATTCATACAAAATTAGATCGTCTCACCGATGATAGTCAACGTCGATTTGAAGGTGAATTTTATACGCCGCTCCCGTTTGCTCAAAAAGCGATACATTATTTTACAAAAGTGTTGGGAAAAAACTGGCATAAATCCGGCAAGTTTCGGATTTGGGATATGGCGGCGGGAACCGGCAATTTGGAATATCATCTTCCCGCCGAATCGTACAAATATCTTTATCTGTCAACGCTCCACGCCGGAGAAGCGGATCATCTCAAAAAAGTTTTTCCGGACGCAACCTGTTTTCAGTACGATTATTTGAATGATGATGTGGATTATCTTTTCAGCAAGGAAGAATTACCGTTTGAACCGGAATGGAAAATGCCGCAGAAATTGCGTGAAGAATTAAATGATCCTGAAATTACGTGGATCGTTTTCATCAATCCGCCATTCGCAACCTCACAAAATGCACGCGCCGGCGGACGTTCCAAAAAAGGTGTGAGCAAAACGAAAATTGATCGATTGATGAATAAATATTGCGCAGGTCATGCTAAACGTGAATTGTTCACTCAATTTATGTTTCGCATTGCCCGCGAATTGCCGAAAAATACGTATCTTGGTATGTTTGCCAAATTAAAATATTTAAATGCGCCTAATAATATAAATTACCGTGACGAATTTTTTAACTACAAATACGAAAAAGGATTTTTGTTTCATTCTAAAAATTTTCACGGCGTAACCGGTAATTTTCCCATTTCATTTTTGATTTGGAATTTATCAAAGAAAGGAAAAAAGAAAACAATTGAAATTGATATTGCTAATGATGAAACAAAAAATATCGGAATCAAGCATCTGCAACTCATCAATAAGGACAACATTTTGAATCAATGGTTTCCAAGACCGGAAAACTCAAAAGATTATATTTTGCCGCCATTAAGTAACGGAATTACAGTGAAGAAGGAAAATATTGATACCCGTCATCGGGCGCGACCGGATTTTTTAGCGTCAATTTGCAGCAAGGGCAATGATTTTCAAAATACAAAATACGTTACGATTCTTTCTTCGCCAAGCGTCAGTGCCGGAGCGTTCACAGTGATCAAGGAGAATTTTGAGAAAAGTATGATACTTCATGACGTCCGAAAAATTCCTAAACCGACTTGGCTCAATGACCGGAATCAATTTCTTGTACCACACACAGAACCTGATGAAGAATTTACGAATGATTGTATTGTTTGGGGATTATTTTCAAACTCGAATCAGACTGCCGCACTCAAAGATATTTCCTATTTGGGCAGGAAATATCAAATTAAAAATCATTTTTTTCCGTTTCGAATTGCGGAAATCAAAACGTGGAAAATCAATGATTCTAATTTTCGCCAACAGATCAATAGAGATGTTGATCGTTTTGTCGCCGATTGGATTTCGCATCAAAAATTTTCCAAAGAAGCAAAAAATGTTTTGAAACATGGGAAAAAAGTTTATCAACTTTATTTTGAAAATTTGAATAAAATCATTACAAAAAAAATGTTGGTCAACACATGGGATGCCGGTTGGTGTCAGATTCGCCAGCTGTTGAAAGAACATCACTTAGGTACGGATGAACTTGAAACATTAAACACCGCAAACAAAACGCTTGCAGAAAAAATTCTGCCGCAAATTGAAAATTACGGATTTTTGGATAAAGATGAAGTTTATGAATGACGCAACAAAAATTGATTTCTGTATCTTGTTTATTTACCATAATTTTCAGCGAATTTTATTTTAAGTAAAAAAATATTAGTTGCGATAATATTGTGTATAGTAAAAGACAAAGTGAACATTGACAAAATTGGATATAAAAAAGGATTTTGATTTGAAGGCGGAACTCGACCAATATCGGATAAGAATACGTTCATACAACAATATTGAAGGTTTGGAATCCGGTTTTTATCATTTGGCATTATCGCAACATCAACACAATATCCGGTTGATTGAAACAATACAAAAAATTATTTCAGAATTTGTAAATAGATAATCTTTACATTAAAACATAATCACAATGAAACTTTACGCATTCACAACGCCTGATATTTCCAAACATGCCGGTTATCTCAAAATTGGCGAAACCAATGGTAGTATCGAACACCGCGTCAAACATGAAGGACACGAACTTAATGTTCAAAAAGAGATTGTTTGGCGAGACGCGGTGATTACGGAACGTTCTCACATTGACAAAATGATTCACCGTTATTTGATCAATCAAGGATTTTCAATTCAACAATTCGATGCAACCGGTCAAGATACCGAATGGGTTAAATGTACAGTTGCAGACGTTGAAAAAGCATTCGCCGCTGTTAAACAACAAATTTACAACGATGAAATTCAACGTCA
>JAIROD010000266.1 GCA_031257725.1 Planctomycetaceae bacterium
GTAACTATTCAGTCGTCAGTCTTGGCGTACTTTTTTGCTGATTATTTCCCATTTTTGGGGAACATTAGTAATCGACGGGAACGATCAAAAAATTCCGTCCCGCTAGGGACGACATGTTGGTAGAAAATGGAGTCGCAACATGATTCGCGTCCCGTAGGGACGCAATGTTGGTGAATTGATCGTTGGTGTTTTTTCTACCAACATTTCGTCCCTAGCGGGACGAATGTTTTTGATTGACCTTGTTGGCTACCAAGATGTTGTCCCTACGGGACAGAAAAAGGAACATTCACCGCTACTGAATAGTTACAGAAAAACAATAAGGTAATAAGGTTAGTTTTGTTATTATTCTTAGGCTACTGAGGTTGTTTTGTTAGGAAAATCAGGTTGAAAATAAGGTTGTTGGAATTGCATTTTGGGGTGAGCGAAAAGGTCTATGATCCTTGCCGCCCTTATTTATCAAGTTTCCCTGAACAGCAGTGCGTAAGATGAGTTAATTATTAGAGATGTCCCAATAATTGATTAATGGAGATCAAATGAACCGGGGCGTTGTCCCGATAGGAATTGATACCAATGGGAGTCCTCGAAGGATTTTGGATTCGTAATTTCAAATCGTTAAAACAGGTCGGCATCGGAACCTGTTTTCCGAAATTCGTCTATATTGACGATGAAACGCAAGTGTTACCTTATCCGTTGGATTCGGTAACACTCTTAATCGGAAATGCCGGAACCGGAAAAAGTTCCGCTCTCGACGCTTTTTCGTTTGTTTCCGACTGCTATCGTCATGGAGTTGATTTTGCCTGCTCCAAACGCGGAGGATTCGACGCCCTCTATTCACACGGCGGAAAAGGTTCACTCTCCTTCGGTTTTCATTATCGGCAACATGAAGAGCTGGAAGCGGTAACGTATGCGTTGAGTGTTGTTTGCACCAAAAATAAGGTTCCGTTTATCGAATCGGAATTACTCGCCTATCAACGCGGTAAAGAATCATTGCCAATCTTTTTCCTGCAAAACGGGACACGGAGTATTCGTTATCTCGCACCGGATGAACGTATCGGCAACATCGAATTGACCAAAATCGAATTTACCGATTTTAGAAATCTTGGGCTTGCCTCCTTAGAATCACATCCGCGATTTCCGGTTCTGGCTGCGTTGAGGAATCTGTTTGAAAACGGGGTTTTGAGTGATTTCACCCCAGACCCGGCAAGAGGTCTCGATCGTTCACTGCCGCGCCGACATGAATCACCACGCGGTATGAATCTTTCCGGTTTGATCGGGTATGTGCTTAATCATTACGGATCGGAATGCAAAAACCTTTTTCAACGGATTGCTCCGCTCATCCCCAATGTCGAAAATATCCTAATCGATTCAACCCAAACTGATAAACCGCTTTTGACATTCAAAATGTCGGGATCAAAACAGCCGGTTCCCATTACACTCCTTTCCACAGGAACAATCCGGCTTTTGGCTTATACCATTCTTTTGGAAGAAAACGATCCCGCCCCGTTAATTATTCTGGAAGAACCGGAAAACGGACTCGATCAATTACATCGTTGGAAATTGCTTGAACATATTCACCAAGTTGTTGATAACTCGCAAAATTCACAACTGTTAATGACAACCCATCATTCAGATATTGCCGATTCGCTATATCCGTCACAGGTTTGGGTTTTTGAAAAAAATCAAGAAGGTTTTACGGTGGTGGAACGTGCGAGCGACGCTCTTGTTATTCAGGAGATGATGGAAAGCAACCAACCCATTGAACCATCGTGGTTCAGTAAACAGTTTTTGTAGATTTTGAAAGAATCTTTTTTGTTTATTCTAACGAAAGAAGTTACCGTCTCTGTGACGATACCCCTTGCTAAGTAAAGTAAATTATCTTTATTTACTGTTTATAGTTATGTTCATCTCCCACTTAACAGTTTTCCAATCATTCGGATTATGATCGCTGTAACGATTGAATCAATTGGGTCTTTGTCTGATCTGAAATATTTCGTTTACCAAACGCTTTGTGAGGATCATGATTTATTGATGAATGCGTTTCCAACTTCGGAAACTATCCTGAAACGCGGGAAACTTCAACCATGCGGTATTATGTTTTGTTTACACGGTCCGCGTGCGGTCAAATTCACCGCTATTTGGGAAAAAGAATCTAATCGTATTCTTTTTTACGGTCCCAACGGTAAACGATACCAACAAATCGAATTAAAAGATATTGATTTTTCTTTAGACGAGTTGACTTCAGGCAGTAATTAGCCGACAATATTATCCAATATTATCGTGTTTCGTGTTAGTGTTTTTGTCTCTAATGTCCCGGTAAAGGTGAAGGGACATTAAGGACGGAAGAGACTCATGGGACCAATAATCAAATTTGTTGGCAAATGATATTTTTTGAGATTATTCCCAAATGAGTGTTATGAACTTTTTCCCCTTTTTTTCGTATCGGACTAGGAACAGAACGATGAACTGTTGGTTGAAACAAGGTTCGCTTTTTTTAATGCATGGAGGTAATTTATGTTAGTTTTGACACGAAAAGAAGGTGAAAAGATTTGTATTGGGGATGACGTGGTGATTACAATAGTGCGATCTGGCGGAGATAAAGTCCGGTTGGGAATTGACGCTCCGCCCAATCAAGTTATTCTTCGTTCAGAACTGAAAATAAAAGAACAACAGAATATGGGAACAATTACTTTAACTAATGTTAATATTTCCAAATGTTCCTGATTCGTCTTTGAAATGGGGTTCTGTGTGAGTCAGGCTTATCCTACATCAATCGGTTTGACTGCGGAAAATGACAAGCCGCTTTATTATTCTGTTTGGTTGATGACCGATCAAAAATGGAATGCGGCTTTTCTTCTGGGGGTTGCCCTTGCAGTGGGCGTCATTGTCTGGCAAAATACGGAGCATCTAATCCTTGAATTGATTGCGCTGTTATTTTTACTGGGAACACTGTGGCGTATTGTGGTGCCGGTTCATTTTGAACTCAATTCCAACGGCATTGTTTGCCGTTCTCTCAACCGGAACCGATTTATCGCCTGGAGTGATATTCAGAGTTATCAAATAAGACGTAACGGAATACTGCTTTTACCGCAAAACGACCATTTTTTTCTGGAAGCGTTTCGTGGTTTTTATTTATCGGTTCCGACATCGCTGATGCCCGAAGTATTATACCGGTTACGTGTTTTTGTTGATCATGTTGCCGATTAAAACTTTTGTATCATTTCACTCGATTGAAGGTTTTACATTTTGCGATTGATTTATTACAACGAACAACCCCTAAAGGGGTTGTTCGGTTGTTATAGGGAGTCGCCGAATGCGTAACATGAGTTATTAAAACCTTCCTTAACCATAACTATTAAATTTTAATACAAAAAATGTTGGAACGAACACCCTATCAGAACAAGGTAATCAAACGGTATTACGACAACCGGCATGAAATCATGCAACAAAAGCTGGCGGAGTTGACGACGGATCTTTATCTGGCGGAGGGCAAAAAACGGCTTCAGATTTGGAAACGTATTACCGCGGCGTTAACCAATCTCAATGTTGATCCGATTTGTATTGAGCGGTTGGTTGCTTCAGACAATCCTTCATTGTTGGCGGAGTTTCTTGAAAAGAAAATTTATAAGAAGAAAAAGTAAAATGAAAGAATACAACTCAAACGGTATTTACTTTGGCTATCCTGAAAATTGGATTATTGAAGAGTCGGAGATGGAGACGGCGGCTGGAAGTATCCAGTTGACAAATGAGGATGGAGCATTTTGGCTGTTGAAAAAATATCCATTTGGTACGAATCCTGATGAAATTGCCAAAGAAGCTTTAACGGTTATGCAGGAAGAATATGACGATATGGAGGTGGACAGGTTTGATCGGGTTCTTTTTGACAAAACGATTACCGGTTTTGAGATGACATTTTTTTATCTTGATCTGATGAATTTTGCCAAAATTCTTTGTTTTGAGCAGGACGGTTTAACGCTTGCTGTTTTCTGGCAGACCGGTAATCAGTTGATTATCCGCAATGAGGAATCGGTTCCGGTTGAAAAAGTATTGGAAGCGGTAACGTTTTCATTGTTACAAGGGCAGTGCGAATGTCAACACCAACATCATTGACTCCGCGTGCAACGGCAATCCCTTCGCCAACCTTACACCAATCGGACAAATTGCAACGCCCAAATTTCTTCACAAGGTCGCCTACCTGTAATCGCCTATCTGATGAGTATTTCCCGATAATACGCTACTGAATAGAGACATTAAAAATTCCCCTTCTGTTTATTTCTCGGTACACCGCCTTATTTCTAGGTACACCGCCCAAAACAGTACACCGCCAAAAAATCGTGAAAATTGGTCTTTTACATTACATGTAAAAATGTTATGATTCTTCATCTTGAAACAATCACTTCACACCATTCTGTTTTATAGACAAGCAAAAGATAAAAGATAAATCAGGATTGTTTCGTGCGGCGGTTGTCAACAATCATTTCATAAAGTATATTATTGCTTCAACGTTTTGAATTATTTTAATTCATTAATTCATTAATTCATTCAATTCACCAAAAAATCATCAAAAAAAACAGAATTATGGAACCTTGGCTCATCGGAGTTTTTGCAAGTATTGACGCAGGTCTTGGCGTTAAATTGGAAGTTGTTCGTGATCTCGGCATTAAAACCATTCAACTTCACACCCCGCACAAAGCAAACCGCACACCGGAAAATGCCGCCGCTTTCAAAAAACAACTTTCAGATTACGGAATTACTATCACCGCAGTTTTTCTCGGTTTTGAAGGAGAAAGTTACGAAACAATCGAAATAACCGCCCAAACAGTCGGCTTCGTCCCGCCCGCAACCCGTTCCGCAAGGTTAAACGAAGCATTTGAAATATCCGATTTTGCAACGTTACTCGGCGTAACCGCTATCGGGTCTCACATCGGTTTTGTCCCGCACGACCAAACTTCCTCCAACTACAACGAGGTGGTCGAAACAATTCGCCGACTCTGCGATCACTTGATGAAAAACGGTCAAACCTTACATCTTGAAACCGGTCAAGAATCCGTCGATTCACTGCTCGCTTTCATCAAGGATGTCCAACGAAACAATCTGTTTATCAATTTCGATCCGGCAAATCTGATTCTTTACGGAATCGGTAATCCCATCAACGCTCTCAAAACTGTCGGACAATATGTTCGTAGTGTTCATTGCAAAGACGCTGTGGAAACAACCGGTAAACCGGGAGTGGATTGGGGACGCGAAGTGCCTTTCGGAACCGGACAAGTCAACGCAGAATTGTTTCTACAAACTCTTCATGAAATCGGTTATCAGGGGGCTTTGACCATTGAACGTGAAATCCCGCAAGAACCACAACGTCAGAAAGAGGAAATCGGTCAGGCAGTTCAATTGATCTCGCAACTCAAAACAAAAATCCTCCACATTTAATTATTCAGGCAATTAAAACGCCAATCCAATCATTATGCCCTTAGTGAAAGTTACGGTCACTCATCAACTCGGTCAGGAAAAAGCCACTGAACGCTTGAAGAAAAAACATGCGCAAATCAAACAACAGCATACCTATACGGTTACCGATCTGACGGAAACATGGATTGATCCCCATTCGATGGAATTTTCTTTCAAAGTTTATGGGTTTTCCTTAACCGGTTCTATTCAGTCCCTTGTTGATACCGTGATGATCTCCATTGATCTGCCTGTTGCCGCCATGCTGTGGAAACACTCCATCGAAAGTCAAATCAAAAAAGAACTTGTCCAGGTTTTAAGTTAAAGTCCTTGCTAAAAATCCGATTTTTAATCAATTCAAATCCAACTAATTGACATTAACTAATGAGAATCTCTATAATTAAGAATCATTTGTCCCAATTAGTCCCTAATGTCCTTAATGTTCCTTTAACAAATTAAATATCCTTCCCTTACGAGGTAAAACATGACACGCGTACTTGTTGCCGATGATTCCAGTACAATGCGGAAAATTATTCTGCGTTCATTGCAAGCTGTCGGAGTTAAAGATATTGCTGAAGCGGCGGATGGTTCGGAAGCCGTTGCGATTTTTGCTCCCGGCAAATTTGATATGGTTCTAACCGATTGGAATATGCCCGGTATGACCGGTTTGGAAGTCCTCAAAGCAATCCGAGCCCAAGATACAAAAATTCCGGTCATTATGGTAACTACCGAAGCGGAAAAAAGCCGCGTGCTGGAAGCAATTCAAGCCGGTGTTACCGATTATCTGGTCAAACCATTCACCCAAGACGTTTTAAGAGAAAAACTCGAAAAACACGGCTGTTGATTTTTTTTCACAACCTTCACAAACTGATCATTAATTTAGACAAACGGGAATCTCTCCTAATTCAGAATTGACCGAAAGTTAACAGTGTTATCGAAAGTTAACGGTGCGGGCTTGCCCCGCGTTGTTAGACTTAACCAAAAAACACGAGGTAAACCACGTCGTTAACCCCAAACACGGGGTAACCCCCGTCGTTAACTATTAACTATTAGTTAAATAGGTTGAAAATAAAAAATTGAATAATGAGAGATGCCCTATTGATATTACAGGTTTCCGTTCACGTTAAGGAGCCGACAATTCCAGCAAAAAATGGAGATGTTAAAATGAATTTTAGAAAATTATTAGCAACGACATTCTTGACACTTCTCCTCGTTTGGGCTTTTACGGCAGCCTTCACGGGAGTGTTACTGGCACAGACCAGTAGCAGCAACAATAATGATGATGACTCCAATCCGTACTCAAATTATTCCGGTGTTCGGATTGATCCGAATGGCGTTCTACGCCGTGATCATTCACTTGATTATGGTCGCGTCAACGAACAATACCTCATGTCGGCAAGAGCGTCGTATTCTCAGTTGCCGAAAAACGTTCAGGAAAAAAGTTTAATCCGATACATTTCCTTGAACCGGCTCGAAAAAGCTCTGATTGACGGAAACGGAGTGATTACGGAGGAGATGAAATATCTTGTCGGTATTCAACGGATTCGCTATGTTTTCTATTTTCCGGAATCGAAAGATATTGTTATTGCCGGACCGGCTGAAGGTTGGTACTCCGGTTATGAAGGAGTGATGATGGGTATAACCAGTCGTCGTCCGGTTTGTGAACTTCAAGATTTGGTTGTTGCTCTCCGCGCTTACGCTCCCGGTAAAGAAGCAACCGCAGTTGTCGGCTGTTCCATCGACCCAACCGAAGAAGGCAACGCCCGACTACAACAATTTCAACAATCATTTGGACGTTATGACGGTCCGGGTCGGCGTGCGGCTTTTGTTCGCGGATTGCGGGAAAGTCTTGGAATGCAAACGGTTCGGGTTGACGGTATTCCGGCATCAACTCACGCTGCGACGGTGATGGTTGCGGCGGACTATCGAATGAAGCAAATCGGAATCGGTGTCGAACCTGTTCCACGCGGAGTGCGAATTGATACGTTCATTAACCATGCCGAACCATCCGGTCAAAATGCTCTTTTCCGGTGGTTTTTCGTACCGGATTATCAATCGGTTCTTTTAACGGAAGATCGAAATGGCATGGAATTGATTGGTTCCGGCGTTAAACTTGTTGCCGAAGACGAAGTTGTTACCGCAACCGGTGAACGAATCGCTCAGAAAGGAAAAATCGACAAAGCCAGCAAAATTTTCTCCAAATCATTCACCGCAGAATATGCCAAGTTAGCGCAAAAATCGTTGGTTTTCGCCCAACTTCGTAATTTTATTGACATGCTTGTTTGTGCCGCTCACATTCAGCAAGAAGATTTTTATGGAAAATCCGGTTGGTCAATGGAATTTCTCGGCAACGAAGAAAAATATGCTGTTCAGACATTCAATGCTCCTTCGCGTGTGGAACCGGTTGTTGGTTCTGTGGTGCGTAGGGGCGTGTTTATGGCTCCGATTGGCGGCGGTGTCGAAATCGAACCGCAAGCCGCGTTGCATTCCGATAACGCTAAAATCGAAGAGAAAGGACAAATCACCAATGTTCGAAATGGAATTAAATTGGAACTCCAACCAAATCAATGGTGGTGGGACTAAAACTTCAATTCGCCAGAACTGAAACTCAGTAGGAAATAGCGGTGGTTGCTAAATTCGTGCGCGCGGATACCTAATTGTTCCCCCAAAAAACAGCCAACATTCCCTTTGTCATAAACCATTGGGCATCTCTAATAATTCAATTTTTTATTTTCAAGCCATTAATTAATAAATTAATAGTTAACGACGGGGTTTACCCCGTGTTGTAGGGTTAAGTTGAACAACGCGGGGCAAGCCCACGCCGTTACCGTTCGGTAAATTTAGTAAACGCCGGGGATAACCCCGTGTTTGGGGGTTAAGCCCACCAACGCGGGGCAAGCCCACGCCGTTAACGTTCGGTAACTTTAGTTAACGACGGGGTTTACCCCGTGTTTGGGGGTTAAGCCTAACAACGCGGGGCAAGCCCACGCCGTTAACGTTTGGTAAATTCTGAATGATGAGAGATTTCCAGTAATAGTTAACGACGGAGTTTACCCCGTGTTTTAGGGTTAAGCCTAACAATGCGGGGCAAGCCCACGCCGTTAACGTTTGGTAAATTCGGAATGATGAGAGATTTCCAGTAATAGTTAACGACGGAGTTTACCCCGTGTTTTAGGGTTAAGTCGAACAATGCGGGGCAAGCCCACGCCGTTAACGTTTGGTAAATTCTGAATGATGAGAGATTTCCAGTAATAGTTAACGACGGAGTTTACCCCGTGTTTTAGGGTTAAGTCGAACAACGCGGGGCAAGCCCACGCCGTTAACTTTCGGTAAATTCCGAATGATGCGAGATTCCCTAAGAACGATTTTATAACTCAAAAGATGATGACTCCACCAATAACAATACGGCGTGCAGTTCCAGAGGATACGGAGTTGGTGTTGCAATTTATTCTGGATCTTGCCGAATATGAGCATCTTGCCGAATCGGTGTTTATGACAAAAGAAATTTTGTACGAATGGATTTCATCACGGCGGATTGAAGTGTTGCTTGCGGAGTATCACGGTGAAACGGTTGGTTTTGCTCTGTACTATTTGACTTATTCGACCTTTCGCGGTCAATCGGGAATTTATATCGAAGACCTTTTTGTACGTCCGTCGTTTCGACATCTTGGTATTGGAACAATGTTTTTTCATGAACTGGCACGGATTGCCCGATCATGCGGTTGTTTCCGTATTGATTGGATGGTACTCGACTGGAATGTCAATAGTATTGCGTTTTACGAAAAACTCGGCGGTCATGCCGTTGACGATTGGACTACTTTTCGTCTGGACGCTGAAGCTCTCGAACTCCTCGCCAAATAATCATTTTGCCTAGCGTTCAGAAATCGGTGTGTTGGAATGGGGCAAAATTTTAGGTTGTTTTTGTTTGATTCAACAGGCAGGCAACCGTAGGTGAAAACCTTTCGCCGAAAGGTTTTACTATACTGTCAACGGGTAGAAAATACCTTTTTCGGTAATATATCAGTGAAATATTTTTTTTAACTATTCAGTCGTTTCCTCCGAATGACCACCCCTAGCCCCTCCGAAGGAGGGGAATAATTCCCCTCCTTCGGAGGGGCAGGGGTGGTAAAAAATAAACTTC
>JAIROD010000447.1 GCA_031257725.1 Planctomycetaceae bacterium
ATTCGATGGTAGGCGACCTTTCGCCGAAAGGTTTTTACTAAATACGGCGATAGCCGACGGGAGCGTTTTCCGTTTGTGGGCGATGGTTAATGAGGACGGGGAACTTCTAATAATTCAGAATTTACCGAACGTTAACGGCGTGGGCTTGCCCCGCGTTGTTCGACTTAACCCCAAAACACGGGGTAAACCCCGTCGTTAACTATTAACTATTAACTATTAACTATTAACTATTAATTAATAGTTTGAAAATAAAAAATTGAATGATGAGAGATGCCCTATCATTTCGCTGAAACGTTGATAATGATTTCAATAATAAAATGTTATAATATCGAGTTGTTTTTTGAGAGCGGTTTCGTAGAGTTCGATGAGACTTTCACGAATTTCCGTGTACATTTCTTGATCGTTTTCATGATAATCAGAAAAATCTAAGGCATTGGTACGATCAAGTTCGGTTTGAATGTCGGTATGATAAAGATGTCCGATTGATGGGAAATCCCCGTCATCTGGCAGCGGAACCGGCGACTTCGATTCCAAAATCCAACTCCACATCTCGTCGAATGTCCACGCCCCACGAACCGATTCCAACGCCTCAACAAATTCGCGTTCACCAAGATATTGACAAATCGCTTCCAATGCGTAACCGTATTGATACGGTTGAATATTTTCGTTGTTTAAATCACCGTTAATGATTGCATGAATGACCGTCTTGATATCGCCGTCATCATCGTCATCTTCCGACGCATCATTGTCGTCATCAATGCATTCATCACAATTATCTTCGTTTGGTTCTTCATCCCAGACATCACCGTTTTCTTCCGCTTTATTTTTCAGGACAGCGGTAAGTAAGACTTGGTCACAACTTCCGACAACACTTTTCAGATCATCAATTTTCAATAAATACGGGCAAACAGTATAACTCATTGGAATACTCCTTTAATTAAAAAGTTACGGTAAATCAAAAACTAAAACAGAACTTTCACAAATTTTGACAGCATGTTTCCAGGTCGGACTGAAAAGAATAGAGGGTGCCATAACAAACTGTTTATCCGAAAGAACCGGAATGGTTCCAAGAGAATTCATTGTTTCCGTATCGAATATTACTACGCCGTCCAAATGTTGAGCCGCCATACGATGACCTTTTGGTGAAACGTAAAGGCGGTTGATTTTTTGTCCGATTCCTTTGATTGTGTGCGTCCATTGCCAATTGGTTGTATTCATAATTCTAATTGTTCCATCAACTGCCCCATAATAAAGACGTTTACGTGGCAAATCGTGGGCAAAACATGAAAGATTTTTTTCTCCAAGCGGATCAGTTCGAATTGTTCTTCCGGTCGGCAAATCGACAATTTCGACAGCCTTCAAATTATCGTGTCCAATAAAGAACGAACAATCCGGTGAGATGATCAAGTTATTACGATAAGGCAATGCTCTTTTTTGTACAGTAATCGTTTGTTTGTATGTTGCTGTTTCATAAATATCGATCCGATTGAAGTCCGAACGAATAAAATAATGTGAACCGTTACCAATAAAGCCGACATCCGGTCTATGTCTGTCTTTTTCCAACACTAATTCATGTAAGAGTTGACCATCTGTTGCGTTAAACATTCGCACGCCGAAACTACAATCCGACATGAGAATCAATCGTGAATCCGCAGAAAATGCAACAGTTTCTAAAGTATCGTTGTTGACTCCTTTCAAATGGTACAGTTTTTTACCGTCAGCAATCCGGTAAACGATCTGAGTTTTTTCTTTTTCCACAATAACCTTTGAAAAATCCGGCGAAATTACTAATTGTGCTTCAAACCCCGAAAACTTTTTTATCAATTTTCGTGAAGGAATGTCGAAAATTCCAATGTCATTTTCACAAGGAAGTAAAATTATTTTGCCGTCAGGAGTGATCGTAGTTTTTTCGCTCAAAAAAACCGGTTCTTTGAAACGTCCGGTTTCTTTGCCCGATTCAAGATCAATGATCCGACCAATTCCGTTATCAGAAATAATCATTTCTTTTTCCATTGGCGGAATCATGGTGAATCCTTCAATTGATCCTTCGAATCCTTCAAACCGTTTGATTTCCTTGAAACCGTTTATATCGATAATGACAATATCCTGACCGGCAATGGAAAAATTTGTTTCATTATTCAAAAAGACGGCTGATATTCTATCACATTTCTGATACTTGAATAAGTTTTTTTCATATAATGTTTCATTTGTATCGAGACGGATTACTTGCAAGAAACTTGAATAATTACGCCAGATACCAAGAATCAGCAGTTGTTCATCCGATGAAAGTTTTGCAAAACCGGCAACGCCTTTCGGAATAGAGATTTCCCGCACAATATTTCCGTTAGCAGAATCAAGAAAGAGTAGTTTGTTCTTTACAGAAACGAAAACCAATTTACCGTTACATGACCAGCCAAGCGGAACCGCATCAAGCTTCTGCATTGGAAATTCGAGTGTTTCACCAGTTATCGTGTCAAGAATCCGAATCGTCGAAGTATTATTTGTAAAAACAATCCGTCGGCTGTCTGGAGAAAAAATCGGAGCGTAAAGTTCGTAACGTTTGTTTTTGTACGAATACCGAACAAGTTGTTTTCCGTTCTTTGCATCGCAAAGTCTTGCAATTTGTTCCGCACCGCAAAGAAACACTTTTGAACTGTCCGGTGAAACACAAAAAGGGAAATCCCGAAACGGAATTTATGAAAATAGGAAGTTACATTATTGTGAAGTGAACATCGGGTTGATTGGCGCATCCGGTACGACAATTTTAAGCGGTAATAGCGGATGATCTGTTAATTGGAAATCAACTCCATAAATGTTTCGTAAATATTCACGGGACATCAGCAATTCCGGATTGCCGTCAAATACAATTTTGCCGGAACTCAAAGCAATAACATGAGTCGCATCCATCGCAGCACGGTTGACATCATGTGTTACTTCAATAATTGTTTTTCCTTGTTTTTGATTGAACATTCGTAACCATTGACCAATTTCACGTTGATGTTTGTAGTCAAGATAAGTTGTTGGTTCATCGAGACACAGTACGTCCGCTTGTTGCGCCAATGCGGCAGCCAGTTGGACTTTTTGCATCTCGCCGCCGCTTAATGTTTCAACAAAACGGTCTGCCAAATGGACAATATCCATTGATCGCATCGCCTCGTCAACAATTTGTTGATCTGTTTCAGAAATAGACGAAAGCGGTCTCAAATGAGGATAACGCCCCATCTCAACACGTTGCCGTACCGTAAATGAAAAAATATTCGGCATAAACTGTTGAACATAAGCAATTCGCCGCGCTAATTTCCGTTGAGCAATTTTTCGAACCGATTGACCTTCAAATAAAATGTTGCCGGTCCATGAAGTCAAAATATTATCGAGACATTTTAACAATGTCGATTTACCAGCCCCGTTTGCTCCAATAATTGTCAGGTATTCTCCACGAATCACATTGAATGACACGGCATCAAGCAAGATTTTGGTTTTCCGTTTCACTGTCAGGTTGTTGACCGACAACAAAGGACTCCCCATTTGACCGTAATCTGTTTTTCCCATATTAACAACATTTTTATCTTTAACAAAACCGTCTGACATGTTTTACAAAAATATAGGATATTGAATTTTCGAACAATTTCAAACGTAACGGTCTATTTTTGTAATATTTCAGTGGAATATTCCTGATTATTTCTGATTTAGGGGAGAGTGGATAGCCCTCTACCAACCTTATTTTCACCTTATTTTCTGAACAAAACAACCTTAGTAGCAAGAGTCCTACCAGAAACCAAACCTTATTACCTTATTGTTCCTTTTTTTAATAAGGTAATAATGTTGGTCTTTTATTGGTCTTTTGGCTACTAAGGTTGTTTTGTTTTAAAATAAGGTAAAAATAAGGTTTTTTAAAGCAATCCAATACGTTTTCGAAAATTCCACTGAAATATTACGAAATGTTATAAAATTTTCATTGCCTTATTGTAAAATATTGACTTGGGACTTACAACTACCACACGTTATTTGTTCTTATCTTTTCCTGATTTTTGACCAATATCATAATCGCCGCCGGCGCACGACTTTCCTTCTCCAAAAATTTTATCGCCTTCGTTAAGCGATAGTTCACCGGATATTCGTTGATTTCCACGACTTACTCTTTCATTTCCGGCAATGATTCTATTATTCTCACACTTTCCACACTCAACGTAACGATTCGTTTTATCAAATTCACAATGTATTCGGGATCGTTTTGTTCGTTACACCAGTCGTTGGGATCGTTGGTAATTCCACTGTCTTTGTGAGTGGAAATTTGGTAACGATCCAAAAGCCAATCCAATGCCGATTTGCCATTGACGATGTAGCGGTGTGCTTCTTCGGGAATGTTTTCGAGAGTGAGCGTTCTGTTGTAAATGATTTTTGTTTTGTCCGTCTTGCTTGCGTAAGTCATTTTAGTTATATGATAATTGACTTCTGCGGTTTTGGTTTCTTTGAGTTTGTACGGTTTTAACGTTTCGTAATTCAAATGTAATTCCGCTAATTTTTTACCCGCTTCTGAAAATGCCCAAAAATCTTTTGTAAACGGGATTCGCGGTAATTGTTTTTTTAACTCCGCTGAAAACCGCGTTTTGTATTCGTTACAGTTGAGAATGCCGTAAACGTAATAAAAGATGTCCCGCTTCGTAATTGAGTTGTCTTTGTAATGTTCGCGGAATTTTTGCAACGCCGCGTCGGTTATATTTTCACGACGTGAATCACCAGATTCGCCTTTGTCCTTGAACAACGCTTTATCAAAATCATTTGCCGTTTCGTAAACGTAAAACGGAAAACATCGCGACGCTTCAAATAAATGGTAATCACACAACATTTTCGTAACCAATGTCGTAAAATCCTTGCTAGACCCCGGCGCTTCAATACAAATTACCATATTTTCCACGTCGGAATTGGAGAAAATTTTTGAACTTTGACCCTGCCGAGAATTGAAAGCAGAATTAAAATAAATTTTTTGTTTACAAAACGGGCGATACATTACTTGAGTAATACAATTTTTTTGAAAGGAATGGACTGTATTATTTTTTATATCTCTTTTGGTATTGACATCCCATGAAATTTTTGTCGGATCATTATCAATGAACTCGCTCACCGCTTTCGCATTTGTTCCCCAGGTTTCTTTATGCTCTTGGTACGCTTCTCTTTGTTCGTTATAAAAATTGATCATTCGTTTCATATTTTTCGTCAACTTTTTTTCGGAAAAATTGTAACACCACGCATCACGAGCAGTTACAACTCCCGTAGAGAAGACATCAAAAATTGCAGTTTCTTTTTTACCTTTATCACCTAACAAAAAGAACGAATCGAACTCGTCGTTTCGTTGATTGATCCAATCGTGTTTTTTGTTTGGCGTGATAATTTGCCAATCGACATTTTCGATACTTTTAAACTCTTTGAGTTTGTTTAATTTTGTTTCGCGATCAAGATAATCGCCGATATCGTGATAATGGATTTTTGCCGGCATTGTTATTTTTTTAATAAGGTAATAAGGTTTGGTTGTGGGAGGGCATTCATGGCTACTAAGGTTGTTTTGTTCAGAAAATAAGGTGGAAATAAGGTTTTGTCTGTTCTTTTTTGCC
>JAIROD010000542.1 GCA_031257725.1 Planctomycetaceae bacterium
GCGTTATTCTGATAAAAACATTGATTCCCTATCGTGACAACGCAAAACCAACGGCTAGGTTGGAAACATCCCGCTGGGATGTAAAAAACTGCTCTGAAATATGACAAAAAATTAAAATAGACAGTTACGAATTATTCCCCTCCTTCGGAGGGGCAAGGGGTGGTAAAAAATAAACTTCAATCTCCGAAAAATTCCACTGATATATTACAAAAATCATCATTTTGTAGGTCAATTTGTATAACAAAACGAATTGAGAAAATGAGGCTAACGCCCTTTCAGGGCTTTCGTTTTCGAGGAATCAGAACGTAGGGCGATGCCCTACGCTAATGCGGATTGCCCTTTCAGGGCGATAAAAAAATTCCACTGATATATTACAATTTTTTTCACAGAAACAGAATTAGGAAATGAGATTTTATGAAATTCTGGGCAGTTTATCCGGGTTCGTTTGATCCGTTCACGCTTGGTCATCTTGACATTGTCCAACGTGCGAGTCGTCTTTTTGAACATTTGGTAATTGGAGTGGGCGTTAATTTGGAAAAGCGTCCGCTATTTTCTGCGGATGAACGTGTTGAGTTAATTCGCCTTTCAACGCCGCATCTTACTAATATTGAAGTGGTAACTTATCACGGGTTGACGGTTAAATTTGTACAACAATCTGGAGCGAAGATGATGATTCGCGGGGTGCGCCCGATTACGGATATTCCTGCCGAGTTGACCATGATGATGGCAAACCGCCGTTTGGCACCGGATATCGAAACATTATTTATGATTGCGGACGGTGAACTGGCGCATGTTTCCAGCTCACTGATTAAAGAGATTGCTTCGATTGCCGACGAAGCAACTTTTGCAAACTTTTTACCCAAACCGATTGTTGGAAAAGTATTAGAACGAGTCCGACAAATTCACACAAAATAAACGATTACGTTACGTAACGAAATGACGCAATCGAATTGTTCACGAACAGTATTTCAAACGCTCCCGTTTCTGCCGTCCCAAACGTGAAGGCAAAAATTTTAACCGGTTTCTTGTGTGAACACAATTTTTTAATATAATTGTGTGAAATTTTAAAGACGGGAATCTCTAATAATTCAGCATTGACCGAAAGTGAACGGTGTGGGCTTACCCCGTGTTCTTAAACTTAACCCCAAAACACGGGCTAAACCTCAATGAAACTAAAAATCCAAAACGAACATGAATATTCAATCAATTATTCAACAAATACGCAACGTCAAAAATTCCTCACGTGATCAGGGAACACGTTTTGAAGAAATCATGCGGATTTATTTTTCGCATGAACCGGAATATAAAATACAGTACAAAAATGTTGTACACTGGTCGAAATGGGATAAACGAACAACCGGTGATACCGGAATTGATCTTGTTGCGGAAATGAATGACGGTTCCGGTTTTGTTGCAATTCAATGTAAATATTACAGTGAAGATAACAAAATTCAGAAACCGGATATTGATTCATTTCTTGCCGCGTCAAGTAAAAAAGAATTTGTACGCCGGATTCTTGTTGTAACAACCGGTCTCGGCAAAAATGCCGAAGACGCCGTTCAAAATCAACATCCGCCCGTTCATGTCATTGGTTTGTCCGATCTCGAAGAAAGCAAAATTGATTGGGATGAATATTTCCGCAACAATAAAATTCGTCTCAAGCCCGTTAAAAAATTGTTACCGCATCAAGTTGAAGCGGTTGAAAAAGTGATTAGCGGTTTTGAATCGGCGGATCGCGGGCAATTGATTATGGCTTGCGGGACTGGCAAAACTTTTACGTCACTGAAAATTGCCGAGCGGTTTGCCGGCAAAGGCGGATTAGTTCTGTTTCTTGTGCCGTCGTTATCGCTAATGTCTCAAACGTTGCGCGAATGGTTGGCGGAGTCGGAGATTCCGTTACAATGTTATGCGGTGTGTTCCGATGAAAAAGTCGGGAAACACGACGAAAATGATCCGACCAGTCCCGACGATCTGGTCATTCCCGCAACAACAAACGGCAAAAAATTAGCGGCGAATTTATCTGTAACGAGTACGTCACCGCTCCCGAATAAATTATCCGTAACGGGAGCGTCCTCGCTCCCGAATAATTCCGGCAAGTTGACGGTTGTTTTTTCGACGTATCAATCTATTGATGCGATTAACGTTGCGCAGAAATCTGGAGTTCGTGAATTTGATCTTGTGATTTGCGACGAAGCGCATCGGACAACCGGCGCGCAAATAGGAATGGATGAATCGGAATTTGTCCGTATTCACGACAACAAGTTTATTGTTGCTAAAAAACGTCTGTACATGACCGCAACACCGCGATTGTATTCGGCGGAATCGAAATCGCGGGCTAAAGAGCGTGATATTCCGATATGGTCAATGGACGATGAAAATGTCTATGGAAAGGAATTGTATTATCTTGGTTTTTCGTCCGCAGTGAATCAGAATTTATTGTCCGATTATAAGGTTATTATTCTTGGCGTTGACGAAAATGTTGTCAGCCGTGAATTTCAATCGGTGATTTCCCAGAGTAGTAACAAAAAAGAGTTGCCGTTGGTTGATCCGGCGAAAATTGTTGGTTGTTGGAATGCGCTTGCGGGGCGGATTGTTGGTGATGATGTTGCGGAGGTTTCGGTGAATAAAAAAACGGAACAATTACGTATTCCGTTTTATTGTCCGTTACATCGCGCGGTTGCGTTTACAACTTCGATCAATCAATCGAAACAATTTAGCGAACAATTTACGAAAATTATTACGGAATATCATACGGGTTCGCCGGCGGATAAAAAGGCGTTGCATTGTGAAGTGCGGCATGTTGACGGCTCCATGAATGCGATTGAACGTAACGAGAAACTTAACTGGTTGAAAAGTGAAACGAAAAAGGATGAATGCCGGATATTAACGAATGCACGTTGTTTGTCGGAAGGTGTTGATGTTCCGGCGTTGGATGCGGTTATGTTTTTAACGCCGCGAAAATCGCAAGTCGATGTTGTCCAATCGGTCGGGCGGGTGATGCGGAAAGCGAAGGGAAAAGAATATGGTTACGTTATTTTGCCGATAGTCATTCCTACCGGCGTTGATCCGGTCGAGGCGTTGGATGATAGTGAAACGTATAAAGTTGTTTGGGATGTGCTGCAGGCGTTGCGTGCGCATGATGACCGGTTTAATACGGCGATCAATATTATTAGTCTGAACGAAAAACGTCCGGACAATATTGTTGTCGATTTTATCGGTTCGCCGCGAATGAGCGGTGCTAATCGTGAAGGGAATCTTGTTGAAACGGTTACGGACAAAATCAATCAAACGAGTCAAGGATTTTTTCGTTTCACCTACGCTGAAATTGCTAAATTGCGCAACGCTATTTACAGTAAAATTGTACAAAAATGCGGAGAGAAACCGTATTGGGAAGAGTGGGCGAAATTCGTTGCGGAATATGCGTTGCATTATAAAGAACGAATCGGCGAATTGATTGGACAATATGAAGAGTATGAACTCAAATTAAAACGGTTCAGAGCGGATTTGGAAACGGATTTGACGACGGAAATTTCGGACGATGAAGTGATTGAGATGTTAGCGCAACATTTAATCACGAAGCCTGTTTTTGAAGCGTTATTTGGAGAGTCGCCTTTTACACAAAATAATCCCGTTTCGCAATTGTTGAATGAAATGACAGACTTATTGAACGATGCCATTCCGAAAGACGATGCGGCAAAATTGCAACGTTTTTATCGAATGATTAAAAGTAAAGCGGAAGGTGTTGATAATATTAGAGGGAAACAAAAAATTGTTCTGGAGTTGTACGATAAATTTTTTAAGACGGCGTTTCCGAAAATGTCGGAACGTTTGGGGATTGTTTACACGCCGGTTGAGGTTGTTGACTTTATTGTAAACAGTGTGAATGCGGTGTTACGGGAACAATTTAATGCGGGAATCGGTGATAAAGATATTCACGTACTTGACCCGTTTACCGGAACGGGAACATTTATTGTCCGTTTATTGCAAAGCGGACTGATTGATAAAAAAGATTTGTTGCGAAAATATCAAAACGAATTGCACGCCAATGAAATTGTGTTGTTAGCGTATTATATTGCTGCGATCAATATCGAGGAAACATTTCATGAAATTTATTACGAAAAACAAAAACGCGGAAACAAAGATTACGTTCCGTTTGAAAATATTCTGTTGACGGACACGTTTAATATTCCGCGAAAAGATCAATTTGAAAATGTTGCAACATTAGAAAATCAAAAACGAATCCGCCGTCAACGCAAAACGCCAATCGAAGTCATCATCGGCAATCCGCCTTACTCCGCAGGACAAAACAGCGAAAATGATAACAATAAAAATCAAATCTATTCCGATCTTGACAAACGTATTGCTGAAACCTACGCCGATGCGTCA
>JAIROD010000287.1 GCA_031257725.1 Planctomycetaceae bacterium
TACAAATTCAATCTCGAAACAGAAGGAGTTAAAGATATTCGCGGAAACTCAACTTCCGCAAGAATCGGTGAAATCCTCAAAGAGCGATGGCTTAACATTGCCGAAACAGATATTTCTCAATCAGCCGATTATTGGGGAGTGTTGCCGGAAAATGAAAATAAAGATAAAGAAGAAACAAAATCCGGAAAAGCATTACAAAAATGTTTTACCGCCGGTTCCGTTCTGCCCAAAGCGGACAAGGACGCATTAATCGACGAAATTTTGCAATTTGAAGACGAAGACGCATTGGCTAGAAGACTCGAAAAAAGATTCAACTTTGATTCCAACACCTCAAGTCAACTTGCCGCAATACGTTTGGAATACGATTATTCAAAACTCTCCAAAGAAGCAATTCGAAAACTTCTTGACATGATGATTGACAAACGAATCCGTTACGCAACCGCCAAAAAAGAAATCTACGGGAAAGATGACGATGCAAACGCAAATAAAACATCAGCGGACTTTTTGCCGCAAATTTTGAAAGACCACAAAAATCCGGATAAACCGTTTTTCAAAGATGATTTGCGCAATCCGATTGTTCTCCGAACATTGACGGAAGTCCGTAAGGTTGTCAACGCTATTATTCGCAAGTACGGCAAACCGGAAATGGTTCGGATTGAACTTGCACGCGATATGAAAAAAGGTCGAGAAGAACGCGAAAAGATAAATAGAAGAAATCGTGAAAACGAAACAAAAAGAGAAGCCTCCCGTTCAAAAATTATTAAAGAAACCGGAAATAAAGAACCAAAACCGTTTGAAATTCTAAAGGTTCGTCTTGCGGAAGAGTGTAATTGGGAATGTCCTTACACCGGAAAAACAATTACCATAGCAAATTTGCTCGGTTCAAATCCACAATTTGACATTGAACATATCTTACCATTTAGCCGTTCACTTGATAATTCATATATCAATAAAACACTTTGTGAGATTTATGAAAACCGTCATGTCAAAAAGAATCAAACACCATTTGAGGCTTACGGACATGATCCGCAACGTTGGCATGAAATTTTGACTCGTGTTTCAAATTTTCGCGGATCGTTTGCGGCAATCAAGTTACAGCGTTTTAAAATGGAAACGATTCCTGAAGATTTTACCAGTCGGATGTTAAACGATACACGGTATATTTCACGGCTGGCGGGTGAATATATTGGTTTACTTTATGGAGGAAAAATTGATGCAAACGGCGATTTACGAGTTCAAGTTTCGAACGGCGGAATGACTGCATATTTGCGCGACGAATGGAAATTAAATGCAATCTTAGCCGACGGCGGTGATAAAAAAAATCGCAATAATCATCGGCATCATGCAGTTGACGCGGTAGTGATTGCGTTAAATGATATGGGAACGGTTCAAAAATTGTCGAAGGCGGCTGAACAAGCTTCTGATATGGAAACGCATCGATTGTTTGTCAAGGGGGGAATTGAGCCGCCTATGCCGGATTTTGTTCAAAAAGTTCGTGATTCGATTGAAAAAATTAATATTTCGTATCGAGTTAACCGCAAGGTGAGCGGCGGTTTTCACGATGAAACAAATTATAGTCCGCCGAAAATTACGGTTGAAAAAGGCAAACAGGTTGAATATCGGCATATCCGCAAACCATTGCAAAATATGTCGAATAATGAAATTGAAAATATTGTTGATCCGACGATTCGTCGGCTTGTACAAGAAAAATTGGAACATCTTGGCGGCAATCCAAAAAAATTCAACGAAAACGAATTTCCTTACATCACAACAAAATCCGGTCGCATTATCCCAATCCGCAAAGCCAGATTCCGTAAAAATCTCGGTATCATGACGCTAGCTCCAAATACAGCAAAAGAACGACATGTTGCTCCGGGGAATAACCATCATATTGAGATTTTCGAGGTACTTGACAAGGACGGCAATGTAAGAAAACTAGACTGGAAATGTGTTAATTTATTTGAGTCAATACAACGGCTAAGAACTAAACAACCGGTCATTGCTCGTTCAGATCATTATGGAGATGGGACACCGACGCGTTTGAAGTTTTCGCTTGCAAAAGGCGAATACGTTCAGGCAACTCCACCGAATGAACCCACCGTGTTATTACGGGTCAGTAGTATTTCAGAGGGTGATATGTCGTTATGCTTGCATTTTGATGCCAGACAAGACTCGTTGCGAAAGGAAAAGAAACCAGGACAAACACAAAGTGATTTTGCAAAATATCGTATCGCCAGTATCAAAAAACTGGAACAATTTAAACTGTGTAAAGTAACTGTTGATGTTTTGGGCGACATTCATCCGGCAAATGATTGAGATGTTTTGCCGATCCAGTGAATAAAAAATAAAAAGTGTATAAAAAAACTGATCATTTCGCACATGCGGTTCATCCTCTTGGCAATGAACCATTCAAAGCAGTTTTGGAATTGTGCGAATATTTGAAACGAAATGTTCGGGAAGACCGCTGTCCCGAATATTGGTCAACTTTTCCCAATGAGATATTTGAAGAATGTGTTTTTGAAGGAACGGAAAGTGAATTGTTCAAATATGTTGAGACGTTAAATCTTTGGGCGGAACCTTATAGAGGGTTTGATCGACCAGCAATATTTATCCTTCGGGTCATCCCCATCCGCAAGCGGAATAACGGCATTTTGACACCAATTTGTCCCCTGTAACATCGAGCGTAAAACTCCTTTATAAATAAGGACTTACATTCAATTAGAGTTATTTATTTTCGTCACCTGCCTAAAATCAATTTTATCATTTCACGGTCAATTTTGACTATTAGGAATCGTGCGCAAATAACCTTACTTATTTTTTGTTTTTATTTGTTTCCATGGTATAGTTCCATCTTCCGAGAAAATCGTCTGGTGTTATCGCAACTTTTTTTAGTTCTTTGTCAGTGATTTTAATTCCTTTTTTGTATTTGATTTTGTCCTCAACACAGCAGACAGTTAGCCCCGTTTCCGTTGTTGTGTTGGAGATTAAATTCACGACAGTCGCCCAATCAACCCATGGACGACCTCGCCAATTTTTGCTAATGTACGAAAATAATCGATGTTCAATCTTATTCCACTTGCTTGTTCCTGGCGGGAAGTGGTGGACAATAATGTCCCGTCCCAACTCATTCGCTAATTTTTGTAGCTCTACTTTCCACAACCGACCATTGTATTGATTGCTTCCGCCGCAGTCCGCCGTGATCGTCAGTGTTGTGACCTTCGGAAATCGTGTCTTACCCAATTTGTTCCACCAACTCCGTATCGAATTTACCGCAAACTCAGA
>JAIROD010000314.1 GCA_031257725.1 Planctomycetaceae bacterium
AATGATCAAAAAACCAAAAAGAAGCCGCCGTTGAATCATAACATTTGCCGCGTTATCGTAATACTTTTGACTGTTGATTGTGTAGGTCTATTACGTCAGTCGCCGATATAAACGACTACTATTATCTCGATTCACCAGAAAAAGTCAATCAATAATGTTTTGGCATCAAATTTCAGGAAATTTTGTAATATATCAGTGGAATATTACAATAATCAATAGTCAACCAATCTCATGTATGATGTGGCAATTGTAGGTGCAGGTCCGGCAGGAACAACATTAGCTCGGCTTTTGTCCGGGCGTTGTCGAGTTCTATTGCTTCACCGCCAACGGAAAAAATGTTGCGGCGGTATTCTTACACCGGAATCACAAAAAATGTTGGCGAAACTCGATTTGGCTTTGCCGCGTGAAGTGCTGGTCGATCCGCAACCGTATTGTGTTGCCGTTTGGGATTTGCAATCACAATTGGTTCGCCATTACGCCCGTCAGTACGCCAATATCGACCGCGACGCCTTTGATCGTTGGCTCATTTCGCTGATTCCTGCCAAAGTGGATATTCGAACCGATACGATTTATCGGCATTCTCAGCCTGTCGGTAACGACGGTTTTGACATTTTTTTTACGGAAAAAGAAGAAATTCGGTCAGAGCGTGTACGATTTTTGGTTGGAGCCGATGGTTCGGCTTCAACGGTTCGGCGTGAATTTTTCGCCGACCAACTAATCCCGAAACGTTATATCGCAATACAGGAATGGTTTGAATCGCCCAAAGTGTTACCGGAAAATTTTAAACAAATCGGAATTGATTTTCGAAATGATTATGTTGGAATATTTGATTCGGAAATTACCGATTTTTACGCATGGATGATTCCGAAAAATGAACAACTCATCTTCGGCGGCGCAATTCCTTACGGTAACAAAACACAGGAAATGTTCGAACTGCTCCGAACAAAACTTAACAAAGCCGGATTTCACCTTGATTGTTCTTTTCGCCGTGAAGCGGGTTCATTGTTCCGACCCTTGAACCCCTTCTCCGTCTGTCTTGGATCGGAACGTGTTTTTTTGGTCGGTGAAGCCGCCGGATTGATTAGTCCCAGCTCCGCCGAAGGAATCAGTTCTGCGTTGACCAGTGCCTATTATCTCGCTCAAACATTCGGTTCCAAAGGATTCAATCTTTCGGCATACCATAAAAGTCTTCGCTTATTGAGAGGACAACTTTGGCTCAAAACAGTCAAAATACCGGTCATGTTTTATCCTTGGCTCCGAAAACAAGTTATGCTCACCGGTCTTACTGCATTGGATCGGGGATTGTGATTGAGGGGGGGATAATGGTTTGTGATTGGAATTTTCACAATAAATGTTAAAATTCGCCTGGTCATAAATCACAAGCCGCAAATCACATAAAAATAGTTGCCATGTCATCGATAGTACAACATCATCCGCGTCGTTTTCATACGTTTCATTATGTTTATCCTGTGGTGAGTCGTCGTTCGGGCGGGTTGTCGATTGGAGTGAATCTGAGTCCGACGGCGTTATGTAATTTTTCATGTGTTTATTGTCAGGTGCTTGCCGAAAATCAGGAAAATGCCGCACGGAACGCCCATGCCGCAACATTGATCGATTCCGATTTACTTGAAACAGAATTACGGCAACTGATTGGTATGGTCAACGACGGTTCGCTATTCCGTAACACATGGCTTTCCCGTACACCGTTGGAAAAACGGATATTGCGGGATATTGCGTTTAGCGGTGACGGCGAACCGACCTTATCGCCGCAATTTTCCAAAATTGTCCAAGGTGTTGCCGACCTTCGCAGAGAAATTTGTACGGAAACCACAAAAATTGTTCTGATTACAAACGCAAGCACGCTTCATCGTCAATCGGTTACGAATACGCTGAAAACGTTGCTTGCCGACAATGGTGAAATCTGGGCAAAACTCGACGCCGGAACTGCCGATTATTTCCGAACAGTTTCACGTTCCGCCATACCCTACGAAAAAATTTTGACGAATCTGACGGAATTTTCAAAAACCAATCCTGTGGTGATTCAATCCTGTTTTGCTTTATTGCACAATAAAGAACCGGACAATGAAGAAATCCGTCAATATGCGGAACGTTTGAAATTATTGGGGCAAGTGCAAAGAGTTCAGATTTACACTGTTGCCCGTCTCGCGCCGGAATCTTGGGTGTTGCCGCTTTCCAATGAACAACTTGATAGGATTACCGAAACGGTACGAAAAATAACTGCTTTACCGGTTGATTCTTTTTATTCTGCGTAAATACCTCTGTACTCTCCAAAAAAAAATCAATCGAAAAATCGTAACTATTCAGTCGCGATTCTATTGTTTGTCATTAGGCTAATAATTACAGTAACTGTCTATTTTGTTTAAAATAGAGTATCTATTCACACGATTGGAAGTTTTACATTTTGCGATTGATTTATTCCAACGAACAACCCCTTTAGGGGTTCGACGTGAATAACCGCCGGTTTCAACCGGCGGTAACGGACGCACATCCACCTCAACCCCTTTAGGGGTTGTCCAATAGATCGTGCGTTTTGTGGTCAACCCCTAAAGGGGTTGAGGTGGTTGTGCGTCCGTTACCGCCGGTTCAGTATCTACTAACTGGCGGCGGTTATTCACGTTGAACTCCTAAAGGGGTTGTTGCTTATAATAAATCAATCGCAAAATGTAAAAACCTCCAATCGACTGAATAGTTACGGGGGTTCAATGTTCATGATTTGGGGAGAATGTTGAAGTGGTTAGGGAAAAGGTCTAATAGTTAATAGTTAATAGTTAATAGTTAACGACGGGATTTAGCCTGTGTTTTGGGGTTAAGGTCGAACAACGCGGGGCAAGCCCACGCCGTTAACTTTCGGTAAATTCTGAATTATGAGAGATGCCCAATCGTTATCCCAAAACCACAAAACGCTCCCGTTGATCACACAAAATTCTAAAACAAACTGAAAATCTTATCTATTTTAACACATCCGTTTGTGAATGCTTATGAACGCTGGGAAAAAATGAGAAAAAATACAAAAAAATCATTTTTTTTGCCAAATTCGGATAGGAGAAAAAAAAAAAATTGCTATGATAGTGTAAATTTATTGCGGCATTACTTTTAACATTGGGCGTTGGAAGTCCGGTTTTGTCCTTTTGCCGTTATTTTTACTTTAGATAGTAATTCAATGACTGAAACTAAAATCATTCACCCCGTTTGTAAAAAAAATAGTTTAACAATCCAGCAATGGATTGTGTTGATGTTTTCATTCCTGCTTGGTATTGCTGCTGTCCTTACCGTTGATAAACTTTTTATCGCGGATTCCTCACCGGTTGGCTCCGTTCACGCGGCGGTCTCACAACCTTGACCGCAAAAAATACGCAGGAAAAAAATTGTTAAAAAACAAATTAGATAAAATTAAACAACCCTAATTTTCATGGAGAAATACAATGGGAACACGTATTCCATTAGATAAATCGTACATCGAACAGAAAAAATTAGAAAAAAAACTCGAACTCAGTACGGCAGAAATCGGACTTTCCGTCCGAACAACCAACTGCCTCGATGAACAAGGAATTTGTACCGTTGGCGATTTGTTGGCTTGTCATCGGGAAGACCTCTTAAAAATTGCGAATTTTGGCGAAAAAACGTTGGAAGAAGTCTATAAAGCCCTTGAAAAATTGGGATTTATTCGTGCTGACCGCCGTCCTCCAACGGCAAAATCAGCATGAGGTGAACGGTGTTTGACAATTCTTCCAGCTTTTCCGGTCATTCCATTTCAAATAATTCCGGCACTGTCCGAAGGGAACGACCATCACGATTGCCCCGGCATCGCTGGGGTGAACCGATTTTTTCTGCAATTATTCTCCTTACCGGACTCATCGTCTTTTTCATCCAACTCTGGACTTGGGCAATCCCGCAACTAACACTCTATCATGAGTTTATATCATCTCACGGAACAATCGTTGAAACGAAAATTGCCGAAATAACCCGCGATACGGTTACTGTGTTCAGACCGGAAATTCTGCTGGAACATCAGGTTCAAGGTGTTTCCTACCGTGTCTGGACTTTCGACTTGCGAACCTTGAAACCCAAAGAAGGTTTTGTCGCCGATAAACAACTTGCAGAATCCGCATTGGTTCCGTTTCAACCCGGTCAATCAATCAAATGTTGGTATCGTACCGATCATCCTGAAGAAGTGGTTGTTGTTTGGAAAAGTACTGTTTGGGGTTGGTTTTTCCTACTTCTTTCGTTTTCATTGATTGTTTCAGGGTTGATTGGTTTTGTGCAATCTTTCCGATTGGTTGCAGTTTCTGAGGAACGGAAAGCCGCCGGAGCAATCTCTGCTTCTTCATCCCGCGATAACTCACAACGTTTTGATTGTCCCACCGTTCCGGATATTCGAATTATCAGTGAAAGTCCGGGAACTCATTTGGCATTTCGCCTGCCGCTTGGAAATCAACCGATTTTTCCGCTGGTCGGTTTGACCTTGTTTACTTTGGCGTGGTTTATTATCTCCATTGGAATTATGTTTCACTCTTTCATCTATCCGGCCGAAAACAGATCGGATCAAGTTATTGGAGTTGTGTTTCGCGGTTTATTTTGCGGAGTGGGAATCATTCTTTTTGTCAATGTGATACACCGATTGCTTCTTGAGTTCCGTTTAGGACCGATATTGCTGGAGATATCAGATCATCCGTTGTATCCGGGTCGAAAATACCGCGTTTTGCTCCAACAGTCCGGCATTTTGAGATTTGACCATTTTTCGGTTGACCTTGTTTGTGAAGAAATTGCACGATTCCGGCAAGGTACAGATACTGTAACAAACCGCAAGTATGTTTTTCGTCAAACAATTTTCAGCCGAAACGATTTCGAAACAACACCGAATTTACCGCTTCGTCAGGAATTTTTTTTACAACTTCCCATTGACGCGATGCATTCGTTTCGCGGAGAAAACAACGAAATTCTTTGGAAAATCGATCTTCACGTGCAAATTGTCGGCAAACCTGAAATTCGTCGTGAATGTCCAATGGTTGTTCGTCCGGTGGTGCTGAACGATTTGACATTGGAAGGAGGAGGATTATGAACAGTATTATCAGTAAGATCATCAATTCTTCCACAGAACAGGCTAATTCTGTTTCACCGCGAATTGTTATCATGTTAGATGGTCGCGGCAGCCGGCTTTATCATCCCGGTGAAACTCTTGCCGGCAGTTATCGGTTTGATTTTGTGGGCGGCGATGATATTCAGGCGGTCGAATGTTCCATTCTTTGGCACACGGAAGGAAAAGGCAGTGAAGATATGGGAGTTCACGCTTTCTGGCGGCACGCAACCGATGCCGGTGATTGGATTGATCCGCGCCAACCGGGACGATTCCGTACTGTATTACCGCAAAGTCCGTTATCTTATTCAGGAATTTTGATTAAGATTTATTGGTCGGTTCGTGTTAGGATTTTTCTTTCGGAGGGACGTGAAGCGGTGGAAGATTTAGCCTTCCGGCTCGGCAATCTTCCCGATGTCCGTACTTTAAAACCTGTCGATCTTTCGTAACTCTACTTCTTTGCATGGAAGCGCGTGTTGTTTGGATGTAAATGTCTATTTTAAACGCGAAAGGTCGCGAAAAAAATAATATTCACACACTTTGTAATATTTCAGTCAAATTTGCGAAAACATCTTGTTATTGTTTCAACCTTATTTTCAACCTGATTTTCTAACAAAACCATTTAACAAA
>JAIROD010000766.1 GCA_031257725.1 Planctomycetaceae bacterium
TGTCCAATTTTTCGGCAATGGAATTTCAGGAATTTCGGGCGGGTCAAGAACAATATCGGGTTCCGGTAAAATCGTACTCATAGGAAATGAAAATATTTAGTGGTGACGCTATCCATAAAATTGACAAAAATCAATTTATCTATTTTATCATCAAACAAATCAAAAATCACCAGAGTCTCTTGAAAGTGCCGACATTTTCTACTATGATAAATTCTTTCCGATTTCAATGATGATAGTTATGCCCGGTTTAAGACACCCAACAGTACATCAAAATCATCTGTCACAAATACCTAAAACACCAAAATCATAACGAAGTCCACAAACACCACAAAACGAAAATTTCGATACAATTTTGCGTCGGGATATTTTATAACCCTTTTATAATCAATAGTTTACATCAATTCCCGTTCCTGGTGAACAACGACGTTTTTTTGCAGTGAACAGGGCAGTGAACAGCCACTTATATGTTTCCGCAAGTCCTTATATCACAAAGACTTACGTCAAACATGAAAGAGGTAGGCAACCGCTCGCCGAGCGGTTGCGTCGGCGATAGCCGACTTGCCCCTGTTTCCCGCTGGCAATCGGTTTCCAAACCGGTCGGAAACACCAATTGCCCAATCGAATCTGATTCACTGTTGCCTAGCAGCAACGCAACCTTTCGGCGAAAGGTTGCCTACCATCGAATGACCAATCTACTGAATAATTACGGAATAGTTAAAAAAAAATATTTCACTGATATATTACATTAATTTATTAATTAATTAATTAATGGGTTGAAAATAAAAAATTGAATGATGAGAGATGCCCTAATAACTAATACCCTTAAAATAAACCGCAGGGCAACCAATATTTTACCGACTTGGAATTGTACGGTTGTAATCAGCAAACAAAAAAGTTATCATATCGTCAATCAATGATTATCGATTATCGTTAATCGTAATTCAATGTCGGCGAAGGACTGCCTATCTCGTGATAGATAAATATTACAAATAAATCCCAAACAATTTAACGGAGGTTTAAAATGAAAAAACTATTAACAATTACTTTTTTTACGGTTTTGCTAATTCCGGCAATGTTGACGGGAATGTCGGCAGGGCAAGCGTTAACCGGACAAGCATCGGAGTTGCCGCGTTTTGCGGTTATTTCTGATACGCATTTCGAAAATAATCGCGGTGAAGGCGCGAAAGTTAAAGTTCCAAAAGCTCTAAAAAATCTAATGAACAAGAAACCATTGGTGGACACAATTTTCATCGTCGGAGACCTAACCGATCACGGAAATCAGAAAGAATACGATCAATTACTTGCCGTTTTGGACGATAAAAATTTGATTCCGGAAAATGTTGACGTTTACGTGATGATGGGATTCAATCATGATAAATCATCTCGGAGTGCAACAGATGATGTGAAAAATATTTTGGGTTACGCCGCAACAGCCGCCCAAAAGAATTTTTTGGAAAAAGTCAAAAAACCGCTTCATCAATTTGTAGAAATTAAAGGTTATTCATTTATCACCTTGAGCGAAGGCGGCAGTAATCCAAGTCCGTACAATAATGAAGTGAAAAAATTTCTGGAAGCGAAACTCGCCGAAGCCGCAAAAAATGATCCCGATAAACCGATCTTTGTTTTTACTCATGTTCCGCCGCTGAATACTTGTTACGGCTCGTGGAAAAACGAAGGTTGGGGAACTGATGTTTTCACGCCGGTGTTGAATCGCTATCCTCAAGCAATTGTAATTTCAGGACATTCGCATTTTCCAATCGGCGATCCGCGTTCCATTTATCAGGACAAATTCACCTCGATCAATGACGGCAGCACAACGTATAGTGAAGTCGAACCGGGTATTCTCAATATCGGGATTCACCCTGAAAATAGCGAAAAAGTTACAGAAGGTCTGATTGTCAACGTGCTGGAAAACGGTAACGTGGAAGTTGAACGATGGGACACTTACCGCAATGAAGAAATTTTACCGCGATGGACAATTAACGCGCCACACAACGGCAGTAATTTTCGTTACACAAAAGTTCGTAACGGACTTCCCGCACCAACTTTTGCAGAAGGAATTTTACCGACAGTGGATAATATAACGGAAAAATCCTGCACCGTTACTTTTTCACAGGCAACAGACAATGACGTCGTTCATCGTTATCTTATTGAGATTTTGGATGACAACGAAAAAGTGATTTCGTCATTCCGTAAATTTTCTCAATTTTATTTAAATAGCGAAATGCCTAAAGAATTGAGCGTAACATTTACCGATTTACCCTCCGGCAAAACACTTTCCGTCCGCGTTACGGCAATAGATTCCTATAATAATTCGTCAAAACCAATAAAAAGTCAACCGTTTCTGACAAACAAAAATTGAAAATTATACTCCCATACTTTAAAATCCACATGAAATCGCAGGGTTGACTCCGGCTTGTACAATCGCGGGGCAAGCCCACACCGTTAACTTTCGGTAGATTCTGAATTTTGAGAGATTACCTGGTGTATTATCAGGAAATACTCATCAGGTAGGTTGCCTACCTTCTCGACTGAATAGTTACCTTTTTATTACATTCTTTGTTATTCATTGTCGAGAGCAGTGATCTTACGCGAATTTTGACCGCACCGAGTTGGGTACCTTCGTCGATTTTGAGTAAGGTGTGAACTTTATCCGCCGAAGCGAGAATTTCCGCAACTTGTTCCGCAGTAACCGCATCAAGACCACAACCAAATGAGGTTAATTGAATCATTTGGAATTGCGGGCGGGTTGCGACAAAAGTTGCCGCACGATACAGGCGGGCGTGATAACCCCATTGATCCACCACCAGCAGCGGGAAAAGCAAATTCCGACCCAAATGCGCAACAGAATCACCGGACAACACCGCCGCACCGCCGGAAACAATTAACTCAGGAATACCATGATGAATCATCGGATCAAGATGATACGGTCTGCCCGCCAACACAATACCCGGCTCGCCGGATTCCACCAACGAAATAAATAACTCTTCACCCTTTTGCCGAATATCCGTTTTGTACAATTCCTGTTCAACAACCGCACACGTCATTGCCCGTTGTAAATCATTGTATTTTACGTCCCAATATTTTAGTTCGGCAAAAAGAAGTTTTGCCAGTTTACGATAATCTTCACCGGGCAAAAATGGGGAGAATAACGTTACTCCGTTATCTTTGACGGCATCAATATTCAGCCGAACCACTTCAGGATAAGAACCAACCACCGGACAATTATAAGTATAAACCGATTCCTGAAACTCCCGCTTTTCCACCGGTAACGCAGGATAAAAAATTCGTTTCACTCCTTTGTCAATCAGATTGATTATATGCCCATGAACCAGTTTTGCCGGAAAACACAACGTTTGCGACGAAACACTGTCAATGCCTTTATTGTACAACCGTTGCGAAGACGGATCGGAAAGCACAACACGAAAACCAAGTTCCTGAAACAACGTAAACCAAAACGGATAATTCTCGTACATGTTCAGAACACGCGGAATTCCAATTTCACCCAACGGAGCCTTGTCACCGCTAAGCGGTTCATAATAATCGAAAAGCCGTTCATATTGATACTGAAACAGATTTTCACGATCCGCCGCGTTTTGTTTTCCGATACCGCGTTCACACTTATTGCCGGAGATGAATGTTTTTTTTTCAGGAAACCGATGAATATTGATCAAACATTTATTGGAACAACCTTGACAACGTTTTTGTGTTGAATGAATCGAAAAATCAGTGATTGCTTCGGGAGTGATGAGCGAAGAATGATTGTTGTATTTTCGGTTTGCGGTACGGTCATGAGTTACATGATTCAGCATCGCGGCTCTAACTGTTTGCGTAGGAGCAATAACTCCGCGATTGTCAACACGGTCATGAGCAATCAGTGCGGCACCGTAAGCGCCCATGATTCCCGGAATATCCGTGCGAAATACATCACGCCCAATCAGTTTTTCAAAAGCTCTCAGTACCGCCGGATTACTGAACGTTCCGCCTTGAACCATGATACGATCGCCGAGTTCGGCAACATCGGCGATTTTCAATACTTTATACAAAGCGTTTTTCGCAACAGAATAAGAAATTCCTGCGGAGATATCGGCTACTGTTGCATTTTCTTTTTGTGCTTGTTTCACTTTTGAGTTCATAAACACGGTGCAACGTGTTCCCAAATCAATGGGTTGTTTGGCAAACAACCCTTCTGTTGCAAAGGTTGCCGCGTTGTAACCGAGCGAGTGTGCGAATGTTTCGATAAAGGAACCGCAACCCGAAGAGCAAGCCTCATTCAGAATAATTTTGTCAAGCCTGCCGTTTTTAATATAAAGACATTTAATGTCCTGCCCGCCAATGTCCAGAATAAACGAAACATCACGGACAAAATGATTGGCGGCACGAAAATGCGCTAAGGTTTCCACTTCGCCTTCGTCAATCCCCAAAGCAGTCCGCAGCATCATTTCCCCGTAACCGGTCACACAGGAATTTTTAATGATTGTTCCCGCCGGCAACATTTCGTACATCTCGGACACCATATTAAGAACCGTTTTAATCGGTTCCCCTTCGTTAGTGCCATACCATGCTTTCAGAATTTGGTTTTGATCGTCGATCAGCACGGCTTTGGTGGTGGTGGAACCGGCATCGATACCTAAAAAAAGATCACCGTAAGCGGTTGCCGGTTCAGCACGGTTTGCCTTTAACCGTTCATGCCGCAACGTAAATTGATCAAACTCCTCCTGAGAAATAAACAATGGCGGTAAGCGGTTTGTTTCTTTGGTGAGTTCTTGCCGGGTAATGGCATGAATCCGCTGATGAAGTTGCTTTGCGGTCATCGGTTCATTTTTAACCGAAAGCAATGCCGCCCCCAACGCAACAAAATAATGAGCATTTTCGGGATGAATTGTTTGTTCGGGTGTTAGGTGTAGTGTTTCGGCGAAACGTTTGCGAAGTTCCGGCAGAAAAAACAACGGTCCCCCAAGAAAAGCCACATTGCCCCGAATTTTACGCCCACAAGCTAATCCGCCAATCGTTTGATCAACCACCGCTTGCAGAACACTGGCGGCAATATCTTCTTTCCGTGCGCCTTCATTCAACAGCATGGTCACATCCGATTTGGTAAAAACACCGCATCGTGCGGCGATTGGATAAATTGTTTGAGCATGGGCTGCCAAATTGTTAATACCGGTTGCGTCGGTTTTGAGAGTTACGGCAATTTGATCGATAAAAGCACCGGTTCCTCCGGCGCAAGTTTCGTTCATACGTTGGTCGATACTTCCCTCGAAAAAGGTAATTTTCGCATCTTCACCGCCAAGTTCGATGACCACCTTGGTTTGCGGGATAAAAGTTGTAACTGCTTCAACACCGGCAATCACTTCCTGTACAAACGGAATATTGAGTTTTTGAGAGAGTCCGATACCGGCGGAACCTGTTACCGTTACCGTGAAATGTTGTTGCCCGCAACATTGCAGGGCTTCAGAAATCAACGTGTGCAGCGTTTGAAAGACATCAGCGTAGTGCCGGGAATACCAAGAGCCAAGAATTTGTTTCTGAATATCATCGAAGACAACAATTTTAATGGTTGTGGAACCAATATCGAGTCCTAACCGCAAGGTCTCTGATGATTTTGTGGTAAAAGTTATCATAGTTTGGTCTAATCATTCAGCATTTACCGAACGTTAACGGCGTGGGCTTGCCCCGCGTTGTTCGGCTTAACCCTAAAACACGGGGTAAACCCCGTCGTTAACAAATGGGCAGAAAATAAAAAATTGGTAATATATCAGTGGAATTTTCAAAGCAAGTTTATACAAACCTTATTTTCACCTTATTTTTCAAACAAAACAACCTTAGTAGCCCAAAGGACTCCCTACAATCAACCTTATTACCTTA
>JAIROD010000771.1 GCA_031257725.1 Planctomycetaceae bacterium
ATTCACTTAGCGGTGAAGAGAACTTGATGCCGCCGATTTCCGAATCGGTTACAAAAAACACGGAACCGGCTATTCGTAAAAATTTTGCCGATACCGCTCTTTGGATTGGAACATTGAATACGGATAAAAATGGTGTTGCGAAAATTGAACTTGATATGCCTGAATCATTGACAACATGGAAAATCAATGTCTGGACAATGGCAACCGGAACGCGGGTTGGTTACGGTAACACGGAAGTGATTACACGCAAAGACCTGATTATTCGGATGCAAACGCCGCGATTTTTGATCGAAAAAGATAAAGTTTTGTTGACCGCAAACGTACATAATTATCTGAAAACGGAAAAAGAAGTTCAGGTTGTTTTAGAAACGGACGATCATTTTGTTGCAAAAAAACAAAGTCCGGTGAAAATTAAAATTGCACCGGATAGCGAAGCACGAATTGATTGGCTTGTCGAAGCAAAAACGGTCGGCAATACCGTGATTCGGATGAAGGCGTTGACTGATGAAGAATCGGACGCAATGGAAAAAACGTTACCGATTTATGTTCACGGAATGTTGAAACAAGATTCGTTCTCGGCATACATCGCTCCTGAAAAAGATTCCGAAACAATAACTGTTCAAGTTCCGGCGGAACGTAAACCGGAACAAACAAAATTAACCGTACAATTTTCGCCGACACTTGCCGCTTCGATGATTGATGCGTTACCGTATCTTGTCGATTATCCTTACGGCTGCACCGAACAAACGCTCAACCGTTTTTTGCCGACAGTGATTGTTCATAAATTATTGTCGGATGGTCATCGTTTACCGAAGAAAGGCAGTCAATCTTGGGCGATTGCACGAAAAATCAGTCCGGTTTATGATAAAGAACAAGTTACCGAAATGGTACGCGATGGAGTTACTAAATTAACTAATATGCAAAACAGCGACGGCGGCTGGGGGTGGTTCAGCGGTTACGGTGAACACAGTTCCGCTCATTTAACCGCTCTGGTACTTCGCGGGCTGAAATTATCGCAACAAAATGATGTTGCGGTTGACAGCGGTGTTTTGGGTCGCGGCATCGATTGGCTATATCGTTACCAAAAAGAACAAGTTGAATTGCTTAACAACTCGCTGCTTCCCGATGAAGAAAAGAAAGAAAAACGTACAAAATTATATGCCGATGAAACCGACGCTTTTGTTGTCATGGTCTTGGCGGAAACGGAAAATCGTACAGGAATAATGAATTCGGAAATGCAAACGATGCGCGAATATCTCTGGCGTGATCGCGGCAAACTTTCACCTTATGGCGTGTCCATGTTTGGAATCGCTTTGAAAACATGGTCGTTGAACAGCGACAAAGGAAAAGTTGACGAGTGCGTTAAAATTATTGAACAATATCTTGTTCAGGATGACGAAAACCAAACCGCCTATTTGAATTTGAACAATTATTCCGGTTGGTGTTGGTGGGCGTGGCATGGGAGCGAATTTGAAACGCAAGCGTATTATCTGAAACTTTTAATGCGGACGAATCCTAAAAGTCCGCTTGCGCCGCGTCTGGTCAAATATTTGCTCAATAATCGCCGTCATGCAACATACTGGAATTCAACACGCGATACCGCTATCTGTATTGAAGCGTTTGCGGAATTTTTGAAAGCAACCGGTGAAGACAAACCCAATATGACGGTGGATGTGTTGATTGACGGCGGCGTGAAAAAGTCGGTCGAATTTACGCCCGAAAACTTTTTAACGGTTGACAATACGTTAATTCTTGAAGGCAACGCCGTTTCCAATGGTCCGCATAAAATAGAGTTACGAAAACGCGGTAACAATCCGCTTTATGTGTCGGCGTATCTTGAAAATTTCACATTAGAAGATCCGATACAAAAATCCGGTCTTGAAGTTAAAATTGAACGGAAAATCTATAAACTTGTACGAAATGAAAACGCAACAACAAATGTTGCCGGAAATCGCGGTCAAGTTCTTGAACAAAAAATTGAGAAATATAAACGGCAATCAATTGAATCGTCTGCCGATGTATTGAGCGGTGATTTGATTGAAGTTGAGTTAATTATTGACAGCAAGAACGATTATGAAAGCCTTTTAATTGAAGATAGGAAAGTTGCCGGTTTTGAGCCGGTTGAAGTTCGGAGCGGTTATAACGGCAACGAATTGCGGGCTTATGTTGAATTTCGTGACGAGCGGGTTGTTTTCTTTGTTTACCGTCTGGCACGCGGCAAGCATTCCGTAACATATCGTCTTCGCGCCGAACAACCGGGTGAATTTAGCGCATTGCCCGCCAAAATCGAAGCAATGTATGCCCCTGAACTCAAGGGAAATTCGGACGAAAATAAAATCCAAATTCAAGATACAAAATAAGTATCTATTCACCAGATTGGAGGTTTTACATTTTGCGGTTGATTTATTACAAGCAACACCCCCTAAAGGGGTTCAACGTGAATAACCGCCGCCAGTTAGTAGATACTGAACCGGCGGCAAAGTATCACCCCTAAAGTAACCGTCTATTTTATTGTCGCAATTAAATTGCCGTAAATGATACTATTGGCGTAAAATCGGTAATATTCCGCCCTGAAAGGGCAACATAGGCTAGCCCGCTGCAACGCGGCGGGTAACGGTAACACGCCATCAACGCCCTGAAAGGGCAGCCTATTTAGTTAATTGTTAATTGTTGATAGTAATCGTTAATAGACCGTATCTATTCAGTGGTTTGGTTGTCTTTCCGAATCTTCCCGTCCCGTTAGGGACGACATCTTGGTAGAAAACGGTATAACAAAATGATCCGCGTCCCGTAGGGACGCAATATTGGTGAAATTGATGCTTGGTGTTTTTCTACTACCAATATTTTGTCCCTAACGGGACGAGCGTTTTTAATCGACATCATTTTCTACCAAGATGTCGTCCCTAACGGGACGGAAAATTCAGGAACACAACCAAACCGCTGAATAGATACAATTAATTTAATTAATTAAATCATATCTATGTAGAGTGCATTATCGGGAAATACCCATCAGATAGGCGAGCTTTCGGCGAAAGGTTGCCTACTATCGAATGACCAATCTACTGAATCATTACATAAAAGTAGAAAATATCAGAAACGGAGAGGACAGGATTTGAACCTGCGGAGCCCTTACGGACTCACGGGTTTAGCAAACCCGCGCAATAGACCACTCTGCCACCTCTCCTCGAATATCAGGCTATTATAAGAAATGCCCCAATAAACGCAAGCCCAATATTCAAATTTTTTTCAGAAGAGCATAAACCTAGCCGGTTTCTCATTCCCTTGTTAAAATTAACACGTGGATACCTCTAATTATTCATTTTGTCCACGAATTTTCACGAATTATCACGAAAAAAATTTTCCTAGTGTTTATTGGCTGGTGTTTTAAAATGGATAAAATTTTCATGTTCTTTCGAAATTTTTTGTGGAACAATTATTATGTTTTGAAACAATCAGTAAAAAACCCCAAAACCGAAACCGATCATTCCGCTCAATATGATCTTTCGGCAACAACCGCCCATTTAAATACCCCTTTCAATATGTTGTACGAAACAGTGTCGCTAACAAGCCGGACACTGGAAATCGAGACGCTTTTACAACAAACATTGGAACGTATTGCGGAATGGATTACCATCCATCACGGCGGTATTTTGCTTTACGACTCCGAATTACAACAACTGATCCCTCAGGCAATACATTCTTTTGCCGAAAACAAAAAATCGGAACAAGAGTTACGGTTGGTTCTCAACCGGTCGGTGATTGATTACGTCATGCAACACCGCGAAGGAATTTTAACAACCGTAATGAATACGGAAAACAAGCGTCATGTTGTTTATGACGGTGATTGTGTGAGCGGTGAAATACTTTGCGTTCCGATGTTGGGGCGTTACGGGTTGGTCGGAGTTATTTACCTCGCGGTTGACTTCGACACGCCCGCCAACTTCAATCCGCAAAACATGTTCGCCGCAAAACACTTAACACCGGATCATCTCCGTGTAATGATTGCTGTTGCTCATCAACTTGCGTTGGCAATCGAAAATGCGCAACTGCAACACAAAATGATTCAGTCGGAACATCTCGCAACAGTGGGAAAAACCGTTTCGACCCTCTCGCATCACATCAAAAACATCTTACAAGGAATTGACGGCGGTTCCTATCTTGTCCGAACCGGAATGAGTAAGAAGAACGAAAAAATGTTGCAACAAGGTTGGAATATTGTCGAAAAAAATCAAAAACGAATTTCGCAACTGATTCTCGATATGTTAACGCTGAGCAAAGAACGTGAACCCGATTATGAACTGGGAGATATTGTCGAAACGGTGGGAGAAGCCGTCGAACTGTTGCAATTTAGAGCAAGGGAAGAAAATGTCGAAATGACGTTCAAGTCGGAAACGATTATTCAAAATATTCAAAATATTCAAAATATTCAAAATATTCAAAATATTCAAAATATTCAAAATATTCAAAATATTCAAAATATTCAAAATATTCAAAATATTCAAAATGTTCAAAATGTTCAAAATGTTCAAAATGTTCTAAATGTTCAAAATGATCGAAATGATCGAAATATTCCAAATGTTCAAAGTATTCCAAAATTCTTTTTCGACATCGAGCAAATTCACCGTGCGGTTACGAATTTTATCACCAATGGTATTGACGCTGCGAAAATGAAAAAGGACGATTCTGAACCGAGTGATTCGGATACGGATAAAATGATGGACAACATGACGGACATGCTTGTTTCCGTTTCGGGTGATCCCAATGAAAAACGGCAATCGGGTTTACTTCAGATTGAAGTTGATTATTGTCGGGAGAAATCAGTTGTTCTGATAAGGGTTGACGATAACGGTGCCGGTATCCCGGAACCACAACGTCATGAATTATTTCACGCGTTCTATTCTCAAAAGAAAGGACAAGGAACCGGATTAGGACTTTCGGTTGCTTACAAAATTATTCGGGAACACGGCGGTAATATTCGTATTACGGATTCACCGCTCGGAGGTGCAAGATTCGAAATCGAATTACCAATCCGTCAGAAAATGCCCAATAGTTAATAATTAATAGGGCATCTCTAATAATTCAATTTTTTATTTTCTGCCTATTAATTAATAGTTAACGACGGGGTTTACCCCGTGTTTTAGGGTTAAGTTGAACAACGCGGGGCAAGCCCACGCCGTTAAC
>JAIROD010000355.1 GCA_031257725.1 Planctomycetaceae bacterium
AAAGCTCGTGAAGTTCTCGACAGAAATAATCTCCCGCCGGACGAACAGAAAGCATACGATTATATGATAGAGATGCGCAGTAAAGAATTAAGTGCTGTTTCTTCCGCAAGAGATGAAGGAATGACAGAAGGTAAGGAAATAGGTAGAGAAGAAGGTAGAAAAGAAGGTAGAGAAGAAGGTAAAATAGAGCGTGAAAAACTCGCTAGAGAACTTGAAAAACGTGAAAAAGAGCGTGAAAGTCTTCTTGCAGAAATAGCAAGATTAAAGAAAAATGATTAATGATAACTTCTAAAACCTATTTTAGACAGAATTAACAAAATTTTCAGAATTGACCAATTAAGATAATTGATTCATGTTATCCACAAATTGACACAAATTTTCACAAAAAAATTAGTGAACATTCGCGAAAATTTGTGGTTCAAAAGACCGTTCAACGGGTTACGGTGATATTGATTGAAAGTGAAAGGTATCATATTATCTGTTACGGAATAATGAAATGAGACGGTGTAAACTGTCAGGAGGTGTTAATATGAGTTCAGATGTGATTCCGATGACCCGTGAAGGGTACAATAAAATCAAAGCAGAAGTTGATCGGCTCGAAAATGAGGAAATGCCGATCATTCTGGAGCGGTTAGCGAATGCGCGTGCCGAAGGCGATCTTAAAGAAAACGCGGAATATCACGGTGCGCGTGAAAGTCAAGGATTGCTTCAGGCACGAATCAATGAGTTGAAAGTTAAACTCAGTCGTGCCGCCATTCTTGATCCTTCCGCAATGCCTCAAGATGAAATCCGGTTTGGAGCCAAGATTAAAGTTCAGAAAACCGGCTCCAAAAAGGCGGAAGAATATACGCTTGTCGGAGCGGGTGAAGAAGATTACGATGCAGGAAAAATCCTTGTAACCAGTCCACTTGCTCAAGGTTTTCTCGGCAAGAAAAAAGACGATGTCGTCAAAATTCAGGTTCCAAACCGGTTGCTTGAATTTACCGTTTTGGAAGTCAGTTATGAGTAATGGTAATGGTATGAGGGCATCTCCTCATTCAACTTTTTATTTTCAACCTATTAATTAATAAATTAATAGTTAACGACGGGGTTTACCCCGTGTTGTTAGTTAACGACGGGGTTCACCCCATGTTGCTAGTTAACGACGGGGTTCACCCCGTGTTTTGAACAATGCGGGGCAAGCCCACGCCGTTAACTTTCGGTAAGTTCTGAATTATTAGAGATTTCCATGAGTAATTGCGATGAATAAATTTGGCAATTTGAGTAATTCCGTTCGGCAAGATATTTTTCGAGGAGTACGGTGTGATGTTCCGTTGGCGATGTACACTCGTTTACAGTTGGGCGGTTTAGCGGATTTTTTTGCGGAACCGGAATCGGAAACCGATCTTGTTACTCTGCTGAAACAGGGACAAATTAACAAAAGACCGATCCGTATTCTTGGAGCCGGTTCCAATCTGCTCGTAACCGAATCGGGTGTTACGGGTTTAGTTATTCGGTTTTCGAATCCGGCATTTTGCGGAATAACCATTGAGGGACAACATGTTATTGCCGGGGCCGGTGCCAAACTTGGTCAGGTGATTACGCAATCCGTTTCACAAGGTTTAGGCGGGATTGAAGATTTGATTGGTATTCCCGGCACGGTGGGTGGTGCACTTCTTGGCAATGCCGGAACAAACAGCGGTGATTTAGGGCAATGGGTGGAAAGTGTCAGGGTTGCCGATATTGACGGTGAAATTTCGGTTTTGTCAAAAAATGAGATTTCATTTGGTTATCGTTCAAGCAGTTTGGACGATGTGATTATTCTTGCGGCAACTTTACGTCTTGAAAAAGAGGATTTGGTTGAACTTGCCAAACGGATGCAAAAATTGTGGATTGTCCGCAAGACGCAGCAACCGGGTGGGGAATTGGCATCTGTTCATGTTTTTAAGAATCCGTCAACCGGTACTCCGGCGGGCGATTTAATTGAGCAGAGCGGTTTGAAAGGAACACGGATTGGCGGAGCGGTTGTCAGTGAACGTAACGCCAATTTTATTATGGTTGAACCGGAAGGAACTGCTGATGATGTATTGCGGCTTATCCGGTTTGTTCAGGAACAGGTTGAAATAGTTGCGGAAATAAGACTTGAACTCTCGTTGGAAGTATGGTAAATCTTGTGCGATAAATATTGTGCGGCAACTATAACAGGGTAAATGTTGTACGTCAATTGTTATGCAATAATTAATTGTTATGCGGTGATTGTTTTATGGTTATCATAAATATTATTATGTAACAAATCAACGGAGCGGTACATTCAGACCGTTACCAACCACAAATTTTTTGTTGCTAAAAATGATGCTGACGGTTTGCCCTACAATTGAGGTGATTGATGAACACGAATTGAATAGCGGGTTGGATCGGCTTATTCGGGAACTTTTACGGTGTTGTTTTCCTGATTGGGCGGACATTTTCCAAAATTACCGGACATGGCATAATACACGACCGATTTATTCGGTGATTGCGAGAGACAATGAAAAGGTGATTGGTCATATTGCGGTTGTGGTTCGGACGATTACGACGACGTGGAATTTTCGGTACAATGTTGCCAGTATTCAAGGGGTTTGTGTTGCGCCGGATTCACGTCATACCGGTCTTGCTCATCAGATGCTTCGTGAAGTTCTTGATGAGGCCATGCGGCGTGGTTTCCTTTTTGCGATTTTGTACTGTAAAGAATTTTTGGTACCGTTTTATACTTCTCAAGGTTGGAAACTTGCGGACGATTCGATTGTGATGTGGAACCAGCGTGATTTACCGATTTCCATGCGTAGTAATTGTCCTATGTATTATGAACTCAGTGATGTTCCTCTTCCTGAAGGACCTCTTGATGTTCATAGTCCTACATGGTAAGAAAACCAATTGGGGACATCTTTAATAATTCAGCATTTACCGAAAGTTAACGGCGTGGTCTTGCCCTGCGTTGTTCGACTTAACCCTAAAACACGGGGTAACCCCCGTCGTTAACTATTAATTAATGGCTTGAAAATAAAAAATTGAATTATGAGAGATACCCATTTGTTTGTTTGTTTGTTTTAACCCAAACCTTATGCCAATCAATAAAATTTCTCACAGCTCCTTGTGTGAATTATTTTCTAAAGTATATTAATGTCAATTGAAAACGCTTATGCGTCCGTGGCGCAATTGGATAGCGCATCGGTCTTCGGAACCGAGGGTTGGGGGTTCGAATCCCTCCGGACGTAATGTACAGGGGTAATACAGGATGTGCTACCTCTATTACCACTTCTAACCTGTGCGATGTGTCTGGCGGAGTCTCTATGCTCCGTTCAGACTTTTTTTTCCTTCTTTCCAAACGGAAAGGAGGGTTCTTGTGATTGATTTCTCTAAATTGAAAACACCAGAGGAAAAACTAATAGTACTTTGGCTTTCGCATCAAGATTCGCCAATTCAAGCAAAAAATATTTTTGAAACTCTTAACTTAAATGATCATGAATGTAGAAAAAATCTTAGAAATTTATGTAAATTAGGATTTGTTGCTAAATATACAAATGAGTGGGGAAGAGATGTTTTTTCGATACCATCGCCAGTTGTTTCAACACCATCGCTGGCTGTTTCGACACCATCGCCGGTTGTTTCGACACCATCGCCGGTTGTTTCGACACCATCGCCGGTTGTTTCAACACCATCGCCGGTTGTTTCAACACCATCGCCGGTTGTTTTGACACCATCGCCGGTTGTTTTGACACCATCGCCGGTGTCTGAAGAATCGGGCGAACTAACTAATTTAGTTTTAAACGAAACTAAACAAACTAACAAAAAGGATCAATTTGAGGAGTTTGAAAAAAATCAGCCGGCTGCAAACATTTTGCCGGCAACAAACACTTCCGCAGAGCAGCAGCGGAAACCCAAACC
>JAIROD010000791.1 GCA_031257725.1 Planctomycetaceae bacterium
TTCCTCCGAATGACCACCCCTAGCCCCTCCGAAGGAGGGGAATTATTCCCCTCCTTCGGAGGGGCTAGGGGTGGTAAAAAATAAACTTCAATCTCCGAAAAATTCTACTGATATATTACCAATTTTTAACCAATAAAATTAAAAATGTACAAAAAATTTCTGTTTCTCATTTGTTGTTCGGTTGTTTCCGTTTCATTTCTAAAGGGCGGAGATATTCCTGATTTTCATTCGGTAAAACAAGGAAAAATCGGTTGGGCTGATCCTGAAACAATACGAAAAGAACCGATTGTTTCACTTTATGAAAAATTTTGTGTTCCGCCTTCGGGTTATGGTGAAGTTCCATTTTATTGGTTCACCGGAGACAAGTTGACCAAAGAACGTCTTCGTTGGCAACTCGATTTGCTTTGCGGTAAAACACTTCCCGGCGTTCCGCCGGAACAGTTGCCGACTGATTATCCGTTACCGCGTATTCAGGGTATTCAAATCAATGCGGCACACGCCAAAGGTTCCATTGACGGCAAACCTTACGGATTGTTTGGCAATTCTTATCCGCTTGATCCGCCGCTCTTCACTCCGGAATTTTGGAATCTTTGGGCTTGGCTCGTCGAAGAATCCGACCGTCGCGGAATCGGCGTAGGAATCAGTGATTACACATTGGCGTGGCCCGGACAAGGATTTGTCGTCGATGAAGTTCTTGCCGATCCCAACCGTCAAGGAAAAAAATTAATGATGAAAAAAACATGCTTGGCAAAAAATACGGCAACAAATACGGTTGATTCTGTACAGAATGAAATTATTACAATTGACCGTCCTCAACCAAACAACCCCGAATCCATTGACCGTTACGTTTTTTATTGGCAAACTCAGCCGAAATCAATTGATCCGATGGACGAAAAAACCGGAAAACTTATTGTCGATCGTTTTTTCGGCGAATCGGAACGTCGTGTCCCCGAACCGTTTCGCCGATCTCTGAATTATTATTTTCAGGATGAATTACATCTCGGTATTGACGGTTTGATCTGGACGCCGCGATTTGCCGAAGAATTTCAGAAACGGAAAGGATATGATATTCGTCCGAAATTACCTCACCTTTTTGAACAGATTGATGATTCAACGCCGAAAATTCGTCTCGATTATCATGATGTTAAGACGGCTTTATCGGAGGAAGGTTATTTCAAACCGGTTGGTACCTGGCACAGTGAACGCGGACTGCTGTACGGCTGCGACCAAATGGGGCGCGGACAAAATCCGATGGAATACGGCGATTATTTTCGTACAATTCGCTGGTACAGTGCGCCCGGACATGATACGCCCGGAAACGGAGCCGATATTATCAAAGGAAAAGTTTCATCATCCATTTCACATCTCTACGGTGCTCCGCGCGTTTGGCTTGAAGGTTATCACTCCGCCGGATGGGGAATGACCCTTGAAAATCTGACCCGGACAACAAACGAAAATTATGCCGTCGGTTGTAATCTCCTTTGCCTGCATGGGCTTTATTACACGACTTACGGCGGTTTTTGGGAATGGGCTCCGCCGTGTTACCATTTTCGGATGCCGTACTGGCGGCACGCCGGCGTTTGGTTACGTTATTTTGAACGATTGAGTTTTCTCCTCTCACAAGGAAATCATGTTGCCGATATTGCCATCGTTTATCCGGTTGAACAAGGCGCCGCAGGTTTCGACTGCAATCATTCAACAAAAATTGCATTTGAACTCGGCAGGAAAATTTATCGCAACGGAATTGATTTTGATTTTATTGACGGTCAATCCATCGCACGATCAACCATTGGCGATAAAACATTAAATGTTGCCGGAGAATCCTACCGCGTTCTGATTTTGCCGGCAATGAAGGCTCTTCGATGGGATGCGGTGGAAAAAATCCGTGAATTTCATCGTCACGGCGGTATTGTGATCGCTTTGGAATGTCTGCTTGAAGCGTCCGACCGGATTGGGGCGAATGACCCCGAACTTCAGAAAATCATGCGTGAAATTTTCATTGACGGCAAAGGGTTTCTTCTTGCTTCAGAAAATAAAAACAATAATCGTTTCATCGGAGAACCGCGTTCTTACGACGGCGGTTTCAAAGGTCGTTGGGTTTGGTCGGAAAAACCGTCACAGAATGTTGCGTTCAAGGCAATCTGGAATTACGGAAAATACCGTGCAAAAATTCGCTTTCACGCCGATAACGAAGGAACTCTTTTTGTCAACGGTCAACAGGTTGCTTCCTCTGCCGATTACGAAAAAGGTTGGAACGGCGAACTCAATCTGAACAACGGCGATGTGATTGTTGCCGAATGTCGGGACAACGATCAACCCGGAAAACAAACCGCCGGATTCTTTTTTGCCGCCGTTGTCGATGGTAAAACCGTTTTAAGCAGCGAAACGTTTTTGTGTTCAATAAAAAAGGAAGTCTATCATCATGATCATTGGCGGCGTTCCGCTTCGCCGGAAACGCTTGAAACTGTCAATCAACATTTTGTTCATGAATATCATATTACCGGCGTTCGCGGTCAAGCGTTACAAAATTCAGTCGATTTTTCCGTTTCCGTTGATAAAATTATTTCAGAAAATTTTGTTCGGGATTTTGAAGTGAACGGCGGCGCATGGGTTTTGCATCGGCGTATTCCGACAGCGGAAGGCAATGTTGAGGTTTATTTCGTTCAACATGCCGCCAAAGATTCGCAAGCGATTTTTCGGGCAAGCGGTGAAGTTCAACTTTGGGATGCGTGGAGCGGTCAGGCGGCAAAACTCATCGAAACACAAACCCTCGAAGGCGGACGAACTCAAGTACGTTTACCGCTCGACGCTCAGGAAGGAAGAATAATCGTATTTTTACCGAAGAAAACATCCGATACAAAAATTCCGGTTTACAGACGTTACGTTAATGATGGGACTCCGCGCATGATTGACGGTGATTGGGATTTTGAACTGGTTCCGACATTGGATAACACATTTGGAGATTTTCGGCTTCCGGTCAAAAAAAATCCGTTTGAAAATTCTTTCATGTTGGGAGCCGAAGCCCGACGTTTCAAAATATTTCAAAAAAACGCGGATTTTTCCGACAAAGATTTTATTGATCCCGATTTCAATGACTCAAATTGTCCGACGGCAACTTATGGTTACGGAAATCAAATGTTCCTTTATCATCTGAAAAACGGAGAAACCGATCAAGAACAAAAACTCGAATCGGTGCTTTTGAACGGTAACACTCCATTGATTATCGGCAAAGTACAACGTCAACCATACCGATTTTCATGGCGTTGGGGCGTTGAAGGATCGCCGGGCGATCAACGCGGTCATCATGGATTGAAGAAAATCGTTGCTGATGATTTTCTTATCGTACCGGAAGGGATCAATTATTTTACCGCTTCCATTTTTGTAGAAAAAACAACTCCTGTTTTTACGGAACAAGCGGATGGTTCGATTCCCGGAACAATAAAACCGTCCGCCATTTGGGTTGACGGACATAAAATAGAACAGGAAACCGAATTAACGAACGGTATTCATCATGTTGTTATTAAATTCATCAAATCGGGGCGATCGCATGTTGTTTTTAGTACCAGCCGTGAAAGCGAACCGTCAAACCGAACTCCGTTGACAATGAAATGGTTTGACCGAAAAACGATTTTACGTTACCAACCGGTTGCAACGGAAAACCATGAACAATGGTTTCGTTTTACTGCGCCGCCGGGATTGGCGGAAATAGCGATGAATCCGTTTGGCAATGGAACGGTGTTTGTTCATGGAAAAGAGGTTCAATCGTTCAAAAATCCCG
>JAIROD010000377.1 GCA_031257725.1 Planctomycetaceae bacterium
TTTTTTTTGCTACTAAGGTTGTTTTAATAAATTATTAGAAAAATCAGGTTGAAAATAAGATCGGTTGTGAACAATATTAAAAATTAAAATAGACGGTTACAAAAATCATCTTAATTTCCATGAACCATAAGCACATTTAGATAATATTCCAATGATCACTTCTGTTTCTATGTGAATTTTATCCAGTGTTTGATCTCTGCCGGTCTGTTTAGGCAACAACAATCCATATAAATTAATAATTCATTATCCATAAAGTCTGTACTTTATCTTATACTTCTCACACTTAAAATTCGTTTTCGTTTCCAAAATCTTTGTGTTCCTCGTGAAAAACGTTGTGATCTTTGAACCGTCACAAATAATTAACGTAATATGTATAGGCAATAACAGCGTTCTTGTTCACTGTCGTAAATAACAGTAAATCCTCTACCGGCACGAAAATATTTTTTATAATAATAACCTTTTGATACCAAACGGATACAAGAATTTTCTGTCCGTCCGGTTGGTTCTATTTTACATTCACTGGTATTACATTTATGATGTTCCGGTTTTAATGGAAAAATATATCTGCTGATGATAAACGGTTTCTCATATTTATATTTTATTTCTTCCATTTTTTCAATATCTTCTATTTCCCATTTTTCCTTTTCACAATATTTTAGAAAAGAATCTTTGGATAAATTAAACTCACAAAACCTTATTGTAGATTTCTCATAGAAACAATAATCAGTAGCATCTTGAGGAAAATGATTCGGTACTGAAATATGTTCACCAGAATTATTATAATATACCGCATAATAAAAAAAAAGAAAACTACACCCCACGCTCATCAACACGATCAGCCCCCAACAACCTAAGTGTTGTATTAACGATTGTTTTTTCTCTGGTGTTTTTGTCATGGTAATTTATTTTTGTTTTATTGATCAGTATCTACACTTCATCTTTTATCTTGTTTTTTGTCTTTATATGACTTTTTTGCAACATAATAAATATCAGTTATTGCCGAAGCGGAAACATAACTTTCAATTATTTCTTTTTCAGACAAAACGATAATCTTTGCCGCATTCAGACAATAAGGTTGCCTGTTTAGCAATACGTCAAGTATAATATTTGTATCAAGTAATATCCTCATATTTTTGTAATCTTTCTAATCGTATTTCTTCGCGGGAAATATTAGAAAACGGAATAGCTCCTATCAATGACTGTGTAACAGACCCCTGTAACATTTCATCAATCATTTGTCCGGTAACATGAGGTTTCTCTCTTTTTTTATTTACCGGCAAAATGATTATTTCTATGTCCTTGTTTTGGAATGATTTTGGCAAAGGAAATAATGTTTCCAATACTTTGCTATCAATAATTTTCCTTAATGCTTCCATAATTTTATCTCCTAACATTTATTTTCATAATGTTGTAGGATTTTCAACCGGTAAAGGTGAATTTATGTTCTTGGAATATTTGTTTTCACAACAGGCGATTATTCGTATTTGTTAACGGCGGGGTTTACCCCGTGTTTTGGGGGTTAAGCCTAACAACGCGAAGCAAGCCCGCGCCGTTGACTTTCGGTAAATTTTGAATTATGAGAGATTCCCTATCGATTATGTACAACATCATCTGCATCGGTGGAATAAGCCAATTCTTTTTGTTTCTCTAATTCTGCAAGCCTTGACGTTAAGACCGCTTTTATATCTTGATAAGCGTCGCTGCCTAAAACCAGACGCAATTGACCATTCCCTTCGTCAACATGTTGAATAATAACTTTTGCCATTTTCTGCGGATCGCCGGGGATTAAATCCCGATCAATAATTTCTTTGGTATGAATGCTCTGATAAAGTTTTTTGAAATTTCTAGCGGGATGATTATTGTATGCCTCCAATTCTTGTCCAAACACGCCATGATTGGCAAAAAATCCGGTTCGAATTCCGCCGGGTTCTACCAGAGTGATTTTTATATTAAACGGAGCGGATTCTTTTGCCAGCGTTTCAAAAACTCCCTCAACCGCCCATTTGGAAGCACTATACAATCCCTGACCTGGGTTGGAGAGAAATCCTACTTCACTGGAAATTTGAACGATATGTCCTTTGCCTTGCGATCTGAAGTACGGCATAAAGGCACGCGCCACCCGCAAAGAACCAAAAAAATTCGTTTGAAACAGATGTTCAATTTGATCCTCGCTCACTTCCTCCACCGCCCCGAACAATCCATATCCGGCATTGTTGACTAATACATCAATCGTTTCAAAATTTTCTATCGCTTGGCTGATGACCTGCTTAATGGTGTGTGCATCAGTCAAATCAAGATTTGCCCGCCATAAACTTGAACCATATTTTTTCTGTAATTCATCGAGTGCTTGCGGTTTGCGTAGCGTAGCGGCAACACGATCACCTCGCTCAAGCAATATCTCAAGCATTGAATAGGACAATCCGCCGTTTGCTCCCGTAATAAACCACGTTTTCATAAGAAATCCTCCTCTTTTGAAAATAATCTCTTTCTTTCAGTAAATATTGTTATTTTTATGCATGGTGTTTTTCTACTACTACCAATATTTCGTCCCTAACGGGACGAGCGTTTTTAATCGACATCATTTTCTACCAAGATGTTGTCCCTAACGGGACAGAAAAAGGAACATTGACCGCAGCTGAATAGTTACAAAATTACATAAAAATCCTTGTATCTATTCACTCGATTGGAGGTTCTACATTTTGCGATTGATTTATTACAACTAAACAACCCCTTTAGGGGTTGTCCCAAAGCGGCATTAAATTAGATCGATATTTTTTAGTACAACCTCTAAAGGGGTTGAGTTTAGGGGCGGTACTTTGCCGCCGGTTCGATATTTACTTGAAACTGGCGGCGGTTATTCACATAAAACGCCTACGGCGTTAAATCAAACCAATGCGTAACATGAGCTGATAATACACTCTACTGAATAGATACTAATTATTTTATTACGAAATATCGGTATTGCCGAATGCACTGCGAAGTTCCTTGCGTTCATATTCCACAAGACCATCAATTACCGGAGTAAGATTGCCCGCAAGAATGGCATCGAGTTTGTACAACGTTAAACCAATTCGGTGATCCGTAACACGGTTTTCAGGAAAATTGTAAGTCCGAATCCGCTCACTACGATCACCGCTGCCGATTTTACTCAAACGTTCTTCGGCACGCTTTTTTTGTTCATCCTCGCGTTTGGCTTCATAAAGACGCGATTTGAGAATCCGTAACGCTTTGGCAAGATTTTTGTGTTGACTCCGCTCATCCTGACACGCAACCACAATTCCTGTTGCAAAATGAGTCAACCGAACCGCCGAAGAAGTCTTATTGACATGTTGACCGCCGGGACCGCTGGAACAATATAAATCTTTACGATAATCTTCCGGCTTAAGATCAATTTCAACATCTTCCGGCTCCGCCATAACCGCAACTGTTGCCGCCGACGTATGGATTCGTCCTTTCGCTTCTGTTTCGGGAACACGCTGAACACGGTGTCCGCCGCTTTCAAATTGCAAATGACGGAAGCAGCCCTCGCCGTCCACTCCAAGAACCATCTCCTTAAAACCGCCAAGTTCCGTCGGATTGTACGATAATATCTCCACCTTCCAACCTTTATCTTCACAATAATGTTTATACATTTCGTACAAATCACGGGCAAACAACGCCGCTTCATCACCGCCGGTTCCCGCACGAATTTCCAGAACAAGATTGGCCCGATTCGCATCAGCACCGCCAATCGTCATATCAAGGAGTTCATTCCAAAGAATTTCACGTTCCGCTTTGAGTTCAGGAATTTCCATCTCCGCAAGTTCACGCATCTCCGCATCCGGTGAATGAAGCATCTCCGCCGCTTCTTCAATCTGAATATTGAGTTGCTTAAAACGACGGTATTTCGTCGCCATCTTGGCAATCGTTCCATGTTCCCGAGCAACTTGTTGGAGTTTATGCGAATCCGCCAAAACCTCCGGCAACGACATCTGACGCTCAAGTTCCTCAAATCGTGATAACGTTTCATCAAGTAATTTACGCATAATCTTGCTCGTAAGTGTTTTAGTAGTTACCCCTCAATTATCTTTTGAGTTTGTAACATATTTTTCGATTAATTGCCATAGACCTTCAAAAAAATGATCTATTTCCGTTATTGTTAAATTGTTAGTGAATTTTTTCTTTAACTGTGATATTTTTCGTTGTACGATTTCGTAATCGGTTTGATCATGAAAGAGTTTGAAAAAGTCCCGCCAGTGATCCGCACGAATACCACAGAGCAATTGAGCATTCACCCTTTTAATATAGTCGTCCATAATCCCAGACCGTGAAAAACGTCCAAAATTACCGCCCTGATCAGATTGGGGAATATCTGATATTCGATCCGATTTTTTGGGATAGGGTTCCACGATCTTCGGCGTAATAATTCCCGTATCTATTTTCGACTCTCGTAACAATTTCCACCAATAGTTCCGATATTCGGCGGCATATCGGGCTGATTCAATATAAGGCGTAAAAATTTGCGGTGAACCCGAAATAACATTGGACAATCCCCACGGAACAACAACCACTAAATCGGGAATAGCACAAGCCGCCGGAGTTACCTGAAATCGAAAACTTGGTTCTCCCTCTTTGGAAAGAAGATACCAACCTTTCAATTCAATACCCAAAATAATATCTTCACGCGAACCGGTTTCTACTGACGACGTTTTAGTAAGTAACACATCAGGAAATGTCTGTGCCTGCCTAATGAAACGATAAAGTTGATATTTTCCTTGTGAATCCCAACTTGTCCGCGCTCGGTTGAGTGTATCAACAACATGGTTTTCAATGGTCGTCCCCAATGCAGAATTCAACGCAAAAATATCCATTGCGGATATTCCTTCAATACGGATTGCCGTTGAAAAATGAGTAGGTAACGACAAGAGAACTTCTCGAACTTTTTGATAAAGCTCAAAGTGTTCCCATTTTTCTGAGGGAAGGATTTTTTGGGGTTCAGAATACGTCATAATTTTCAAGCCGTTTAACGGCAATATCATAATAATCCGGATTGATTTCGGCGGAAAACGCAATCCGCCTCAGACGATGAGCGGCAATGGCAACTGAACAGAGACCGCCAAATGGTTCCCAAACAACATCGCCAACATCAGAACTCGCTTCAATACATCGTTCAAGCAATTTCAACGGTTTTTGATTGTTATGAATACATTTAGACAATGTTTTCAACCGTTCCGCACCGCGGACAGCAGGTTCTTCCCAAACATTGGTAATTCCGTTTTTACAATAAAATTTGGGTCTCATCATTGCCCATTCTCGTGCGGTAAGCGGTTTCACGCCATCCACTGAAAAATAGGGACGTCCTTCCTTTTGACCGAATCGGTTCGCATATTGTTGAATCTGCTCAAACGCTTCCGGCGGCGGATAATACCAAAGATGATCTTTGGTAAAATACTTTCGGGTTGCCGCATTTTTTGTACCGCATGCTTCATTGGTTTTTGAAAAAGGAAGCCCGCTTCGTTTCCATTCATACCGAAGCCAATCACGCATGTTTAAGTTTCGTCCGTCGGCGATAAATTCGGCATTACGGGTATATTGCACACAAACTTCAGTAGTTACGGGAAATTTTCGTATCGTTTGTGTGTTACAATTACCGGCAATATGTCCGATTCCTTTGTTCCAGATATGGCAGTTTCGAAATTCCCAACCCCATTCCTGAATTTTAGAGTGAACATTAGCCCAGCCCAATTCTGAATTCCAGAACCATAATGTTGTTGATGGTTTTGCCTGTTGAGTCCACCACCGAAAATGAGGCTCATACCACTCGGCAAGAAATTCCGGTGTCGGCGGATCGCCCGGATAACTGCCCAAACCATAAGGTCCATCTGAAATAATAACAGTCGGTCGGAGCCATGTTTCATAAAATTGCAGGGAATTTCCAAGAAATAAGGAAACCTGATCCCGATGGTATCTCTTATTAAATGCTGTCGGCTGCCTGTAGGAATACAAGACCGATGACATTCCATCAAGGAAATCCGACTTAAAAGATCGTTCAGACTTAATACGATTTATCATGTTATTGAATTTGTATAAAATTACTGAGAAATTTTCGGCAAGATATTAAAAGGGACAACCGATAATTTTATCGTACAAACAGCAGCATGTCTTGAAGATTCCGCTAATACTGCGGCTAATACCATTGATAGACGTAATTCTTGAAACGTTGAATGGATTGATGAACATCATTTTCCGGAACAGTTGTTTTAAGAATATTTCTGTGAACGTCTAATTGCCGGAACAGAATTTCATCGGCAATTTGATATTTTGTCCATGAATACTTGCCGGAATATTTATCCGGCAACTGTAATTGACGCAATTGTTCCAGTTCGACAAGTTTTTGAAACAACAAAGATCGAATACCGTTGCGGATAATTTCATCTTGACAGTTAATTGCCAACGGCAAGAAGGTTAGGTATCCTTCGTTACTGCAAGGATGTACACTAATCTGAACTGCCGGAGCGTAATCGCCGTTCAAAATTCTTGCAACATTATAACGGTGGATAAGCCAATCAACCGGCAGCACAAAATTAAGAAACACCATCGCAAGAACCGTCCAGGTAAACCGTGACAACAACCACGCGAAATTCCGTTGCGTCATAATTTTGCGGACGACCATGATAAAACCAATCAAGACTGCCGTCATACCGAGTAAACCGACAACACGCATCCGCGTCATACCGTTGAAGTTGATGTACAGAAAAAGACGGTGATAAACCGCAATGGCCAATACAAAATTGAGCAGCGACCAAATTAAGGCAAGCCGCTGAAGTACCGCGATTCGCGGTTCTTGATACATTTTTTTTGTAAACACCAACGATAAAATAACGGTACTTAAAGCCAGTGCCGTTACAAGCCATGCCGCACCATGATGTGAATAATCAGAGTAACAAAAACCATGCGGAAAATCGCGGAACCAGAGTGTTTTAAATTCAAAAACGAGATAAACGGCAAACAAAACAATCACCGCAAAAAGTGTGTTACGGGAACCGAGATAATACGGCGACTTAACCGGCGATGTTTCCGCCGAATCGGTTTTCAGTGAAAAATTGTTTCCTAATTCATTGAATTCATTTTCGAAATAGTTAAACTTTTCACGGAACGGACGAATCATGCCGGTTAAAATCCATGCGGAAACAAACCAGCAAAGAATTTGTGTCCACACAGGAAACCAACCGGAAATATCAAAGAAGAAATTCAACAATTTGTCGAAGATTTGCTGAACCCAAAACACCAACGACGGATTGGCTAAAATGAAAATCGTACCAAAAATGATCACCGTCAAGAGAGGAAGTCCGATTGACGAATAAATTCCCGGAGCAAGACGAAAACTGTGTTTTGCACAAAATTTCCGATAATCAGCGAATCCGGGTGGTCCGCCGAAAAGTGTTTGTAAAAAGTAATCGGGAATTTCGATGAATTGTAAACGCCGTCCGGTTTGGATCGCTCCAATAAAAAACAAAAGAACAAATCCAACCGCTGCCGTTTCATTGCGAAAACCGCACCAAACTAATTTCACGGCGGTAACGAAAAGCAAAACGGTCAACAACAACATTTTACCGGAAACAGACGGTTTGGGAAATCCAAACCAAAACAGCATACATCCGCCGAAAAGTGCGGCGGCAATTCCTGTAAAACCGGCTCCGTGATAAAGTGTTACATCGACAAGAACAATTCCCGCCAACACCGCAACCAACTCGCGCCAAGTTACCGGCGGACTCGGTTGTTTTTTGGGCGAATCCTCCGGTAATTCCTGCTCACGAGTCAATTCTGTAGTTTCCCGCAAAGACTGTTGCTGCATTCGGCGGGCGGTTATTTGACGAACAGTTTCTCCAATATCATCGGACGTAGATTGGGATACAGAACCAACCGCCGGATCAAAGTGATTGAACTCACAAGTATCCGCAAAAGGCTGTTGTTCCGATACTGAATCGTTAATCGGAGGAGAAGGAGTGTTGTCGCCCATTGTTCAGGATTGATCTGTTCAAGACTCTTCAACAGTTTGCGTTTCCGCTTTTTTCTTACCGCCGTAGGATTTACCGGAAAATTTATTTTTGAACTTTTCGATACGTCCTGCTGTATCGACATATTTTAATTTTCCGGTATAAAACGGATGGCAAACGTTGCAAATATCGACTTTGAGTTCCGGTTTGGTCGCACGGGTTACAAATTGATTACCGCAACCACAGGTTACTTTAGCTTCGACATATTTCGGATGAATATTTTTCTTCATAATATCCTCTGAATTTTAATAAAATTGATTGATTGACTCCAACAGGGCATCTCTCATCATTCAAATTTTTATTTTCAAATTAATAGTTAACGACGGGGTTTACCCCGTGTTTGGGTTAACGCCGGGGTTTTACCCCGTGTTTTGACAACGCGGGGCAAGCCCACGCCGTTAACTTTCGGTAAATTGTGAATTATTAGAGATTCCCGAATATTTATTTTTGCAACATGCGATTATTCATATTTGTTAACGGCAGGGTTGCCTCGCGATTGTATAAAGGCGGGCTAACCCCATCGTTAACCGCCATAGACCGTGATAGGGGTAAAAATAAAATAGACCATTACGATAGGAAATCATAATAATGAAACGAGCAGTGGTTCTTCTTTCAGGGGGGCTGGATTCCACAACAGCGGCGGCAATTGCCAAATCAGAGGGCAATGATCTTTTTGCGTTGACGATTGATTATAATCAACGGCATCGTGTGGAGTTGGAAGCGGCGCGGCGTGTTGCGCAATGGCTTGGGGTTAAACGTCATATTGTAATGCCGGTTGATTTGCGGCTTTTTGGCGGTAGTTCTTTGACCGACAATCTCACCGTTCCCAAAGATACGGTTCCTGAAAAAATCGGACAACATATTCCTAATACTTATGTTCCGGCACGAAACACAATTTTCCTTTCTTTGGCGCTGGCGTTGGCGGAAACATCCAACGCTTCAAAAATTTATATTGGAGTTTCTCAAGTTGATTACAGTGGTTATCCTGATTGCCGACCGGAATTTTTGTCCGCATTTTCCGCAATGGCAAATCTTGCAACCAAAACAGGCGTGGAACATTCCAGTCCGAAAATTTCTATTGAAGCCCCATTGATGTTTCTTGGTAAGGCGGAAACAATTCGGCTTGGTCTTTCATTGGGAGTTGATTATTCATTGACGCATACCTGTTACGATCCTTCTCCAACCGGTTTAGCGTGCGGACATTGCGAATCCTGCCTTCTTCGCCGAAATGCCTTCGCCGAACTTGGTCTCACCGACCCGTTAATCGTTCATAGTAGCCAAGTACCACCTTGTGTCGGTACAGTGTAGT
>JAIROD010000016.1 GCA_031257725.1 Planctomycetaceae bacterium
AAACATGGATTTTTGGACGAAAACAGTGTGTTTTTTCTATTTTTTTAACAATAATTTGATCATACTGAAAATTTCAGATTATCCTGAAATATGTGTACAGTGGTGAATTATTCGGGTTAAAGCAGACTTTCCAGAAGCAACCGCATTTTTCGCAATTCCGCCATCGGATCCACATCGGGGATTGGTGCAAGATCGACACAAAGAGAACGATGATAATCCACTTTGCTCAGTTGAATAACCAGCCGCCCAAATTCAAGAACGCCCTGACCGATTCGAACTTGAAATTGAGTTGGCGTTGTGTCGCGCAAGCGGAGATGACAAACATAATTCAAAATAGATTCATACTCTTTTGGTTTTGACTGATTAAAAATGTAATGGCTTGGATCGAGGGTCACCCCTAACCCTTTGATACTCTTACAAAAACTCTCCACCGTATCCGGCATTTCCGTCATTCGTCCGATTTCCGTCTGCAAACCAATAACAACTCCATGCGTCATGGCAATATGAACCAATTTACGAAGCCGTTCATGTTCTTCATTGAACGGAGTGCCGGGAATGGAAGAACGAACCGTCATCACCACAACTTTAACCGCTTTAGCGAGTTGACAGGCAACCGTGAATAGTTCCAAATAATTGGGGGTGGTTGGGTCTGGTTCGAAATAAATGGCGACGGGTGTAATCCGGCGTGAAGTCCGGCAAGTATGGATAATGGACTCGTACTGAGCAACTAAGTCGGAAATCGGAATCGGTTGTTGTTCCCCAATAACCAATTCCACATTGGTGTATTCCAGGTCGGCAAGACGATCCAAAATCTCCTGCAAGGGCATGTTCATAATACACGACGTGGATGCGGCAACTATCACAATCAGACTCCTTTATTTTGTTTTTATGAATAAAAAAGGGGGATGAAAAAGCAAACTTACCTAAAGAATTGTTTAATTCTAATAAAATTATCGTTTTTTCCAAGGGGGCGGAAGGTAACTGTCTATTTTAAACACGGTAACTATTCAGTTGATTGTTGGTCTAGCTATTGTAGCAGCCGTTTTTAAACGTCTGCCATCGGGTCAACGCCGTAGGCGTTTTATGTGAATAACCGCCGCCAGTTTCAGTAAATACCGAACCGGCGGAAAAGCACCCCACGAAACTCAACCCCTTTAGGGGTTGCACTAAAAAATATCAATCAAATTTAATGCCGCTTTGGGGCAACCCCTAAAGGGGTTGAGGTGGTTGGGTGTCCGTTACCGCCGGTTGAAACCGGCGGTTATTCACATTGAACCCCTAAAGGGGTTGTTCGTTGTAATAAATCAATCGCAAAATGTAAAACCTCCAATCGAGTGAATAGATACTTTGTTTTAACCTTTTTAACACGAAATACACGAAATAACAAGAAAAATACAAAAAAGATTTCTGTTGTCCTTTTCGTATAATTTTCGTGTATTTCGTGTCGTTCGTGTTGAAAATAGACAGTTACTTTACCCTGTGTTTTGGGGTTAAGTCGAACAACGCTGGGCAAGCTTGCGCCGTTAACGTTTGGTAAATTCTGAATGAGGCGAGATTCCCTAAACATGATCGACCTATTAAACGATCAACCTACACGACTTTCCAGTGTTCCAATAATATTCGGTTCACTTCGATGATAACTACAACAAATTATGAGATTTAAAATGAAAAACGTGATTGTTCTTATTCTTGGCGGTGGACGGGGAACGCGGTTGTATCCTCTCACCAAGTTTCGGGCGAAACCGGCAGTACCGATTGGCGGAAAATACCGTCTTATTGATATTCCGTTGTCTAACTGTATCAACAGCGGATTGGATCAGATTTATGTGTTGACTCAGTTTAATTCGGCGAGTTTACACCATCATCTTCATTCGTTCCATTTTGACTATTTCAATGGCGGATTTGCTGAAATTCTGGCGGCGCAACAGACAAACGGTCAATCGAAATGGTATCAGGGGACAGCCGATGCCGTTCGGCAAAATTTTAGTTACATTCAGCAGCGGCATATTGAGTATGTTTTAATTCTTTCCGGCGATCAACTTTACAGGATGGATTTTAAGAGGATGCTGGAAACTCACTGCAAGAGCAGTGCTGATGTAACAATTTCTGCGGTACCGGTGAATCAGGATCAGGCGACGAGTCTTGGGATAATGCGGTTGGACGATGGCGGGCGGGTGATTGGTTTTCTGGAAAAGCCGAAAACGGAACAAGAATTAAATCATGTTCGCACTTCTCCCGCATGGATTGAAGAACGGGGAATCCGTGCGGAAGGGCGTGATTTTCTGGCAAGTATGGGAATTTATCTGTTCAATAAGTCAACTCTTCTCGATGTATTGGAAAAAACAGATTATACTGATTTCGGCAAAGAAGTTTTTCCGGCGGCAATTCGTACAAAAAAGGTGCAGGTTCATTTATTTGATGGTTATTGGGAGGACATTGGGACAATCAAAGCGTTTTTTGATGCGAATTTAGCGATGACCGGATTGAATCCGCCGTTTGTGTTATCACATCCCGACTGGACAACGTACACGGAACCGCGTTTCCTGCCGCCGACACGAATGGATGGCGCAACGATTCGCGGCAGTCTTGTTGCGGATGGTTGTGATATTGGCGATGGGGCAATTATTGAAAACAGTATTATTGGTCTTCGTTGTCGTATCGGCAAGGGAGTTAAGATTCGCAACTCTATTGTTATGGGGTGTGATTATTATGAAATTGATACGGAAATGCAGGAACATCGCCGACGTGGAATACCGCCGTTGGGCATTGGTGAAAATTCGGTAATCGAACACGCAATTATCGACAAAGATTGCCGTATCGGAAAACGGGTTGTGATTCTTAATAAAGAAAATATTACCGATTGCAACGAAAAACCTTACGGGATGATTCGTGACGGGGTTGTTTGTGTCCAGAAAGAAGCAACTATTCCCGACGGATGGACGCTAAGTGAAACAAATACCAACTCGGAATAACAAGTAAAACCAGTGAAATGGTGATTTTAAACATTAAATATTATCCGTCCTGAGTGTCTGTCTATTTTAAACACGAACTACATGAAACATCACGAAAGACACAAAAATAACTACAAAAATGACACCAAAAAAATTTTTTCATATTTTGAGTGTCATTTTATGTGTTTCATATTAAAAAAATTGTAATCATTCAGTGGAATTTTTGTTTGGTCGTTAACTATTAATTTGTTAATTTGTTAATTAATGGGTTGAAAATAAAAAATTGAATGATGAGAGATGCCCTATTACAATTTTTTATCACGCGATAACTTCGTAAGTGACGAGCAATGTTCCCCAAACGCCAAACGCTCCCATTTCAAAGTGTGATGAGTATATTAACAATCGACTACTTTATACCCTTTCAGGGGGTGACGGTAATTTTGAAAACAATTATTATGAAAAGAAATATCATGAAATATCGTACATTATATGGTTTTACTCTTATAGAGTTAATTGTTGTAATCATAATCATCGCGATGCTATGGGGTTTACTTATTCCTGCGATTACGCGCACACACAACGGTGGTCGTCGGGCGATGTGTCTAAGTAATCAATCACAAATAGCACTGGGAATTATTAATTATGATGTAAAACGCGGAGTGTGTCCTGGTTGGCGGCAAACACTTGGCAATGGGCGTGAAGTTTCATGGACGATAATGCTTCTACCTTATTTGGAATACAATAAAGCTTGGGAGATTTTATCGGCTGAATTACCCGATCAAAAAGAACTCGATGCGGTTTCTTCTCTTTCCATTGGAATGTTGAAATGTAGATCGGATCATTTTAAAGAAACAGAAAAAACACGGGTGTCTTATATTGTCAACTGCGGCAAAATGGATGCGGAATTTACTGCTGTCAGCCCGGTCAATCCAACCGGACATGTTGCCGACAACGAACAAAAAAACGGCGTTTTTTTTGATCATATTGAAACGGAAACGAAAATAACATTTGATTTCATTTCGGAACAAAACGGAACCAGTTATACACTTCTTGGGTCGGAAACACTTCAAGCAGGAACTTGGAACGAAAAACCGCGTGAAAATTTGATTGGTTTTTGTTTTCCAGATTCTTCGTTTCCGAATCAGCGGCGTGATATTTGTACGGGAAAAGACGCTCCGATGGTTCCGGTGTTTATCAATCGTTGTCGCAAGGGAGATTCAAAGATTGAACATGGTCGGATTAACGGGCTTGGCGAATACCGTTTTGCACGACCGGCTTCATATCATCCGGGAATAATTATTGCATCGTTTTGTGACCGCGCTGTTCGTCCTATCAATGAAAAAATTGAACCGGAAATTTTTCAACGGTTGATGTTCCATGATACCACACCGATTGATCCTACGAAAATTGAATAATTTGTGGTTTGGGTCGCAAGCGGAATTTTGACCACAAAGTAATTGTCTATTTTGTTTTAAACTTTTTAACACGAAAAATACAAAAAAGATTTCTGTTGTCCTTTTCGTATAATTTGTGTGTGTTTCGTGAAATTTCGTGTATTTTGTGTTTAAAATAGGCAGTTACTTAGAAATGTGTATTTTCTAACCGTGTTATAGTATAGAACAAAAAAATATGAGGAGATTTTAAGTTGTTT
>JAIROD010000062.1 GCA_031257725.1 Planctomycetaceae bacterium
AGGGCATCTCCAATAATTCATTTTTTATTTTATGCCCATTTGTTAACGACGGGGTTTACCCCGTGTTTTAGGGTTAAGTTGAACAACGCGGGGCAAGCCCACGCCGTTAACTTGCGGTAAATTCTGAATTATGAGAGATTCCCATTGGCAATGATTTGCCGAAAATTCAGAAAGATCAAAAAAATTTCCTTCAATAAGAAAAATTCTGTTGACAATTTACGTTGTTCCATGTAAACTGTGAAACTCATTCAATTGCGAGACGTTTTTTCTTGCCGTGTTGTTTTTCGGCAATGTTTCGCAGCTATTTCAATAAAACCTTATAAAATAAGGAGATTGACAATGAAAAATGTAATGAGGTGTTTGGTTGGAATTTTGGCGTTATTCTTTGAAAAATGCCAAATGTTAAAATGGGCAAGACAGGGGGGGGGGGGCAGTATGTATAGGAAAGCTAAGAACGGAGAGCGGAAAGTGTCCGGTTTTCCGACATTTTTCTGCAAAATTCTCAACTCTTTTACGTTCTTCACCGTTCGGCTTTACTCTTGTCGAACTTCTTGTGGTGATTGCGATTATTGGCGTGTTAATCGCTCTTCTGTTGCCAGCCGTGCAAGCGGCACGAGAAGCCGCACGGAGAATGCAATGCACAAATCTACTCAAACAGTACGTTCTGGCGTTACACAACCATCACGACACAAACGGAACGTTTCCGGCGCGAAGTTATGGAATTGCCGGTACCGGAGCTAACGGCGCAACCGGTACATCAACGGGCGGAAACCGGGAACGGCTCAGCGCAACAGTTGCCATTTTGCCCTATATTGAGCAAGGCACTTTGTTCGAGATCATCAATTCTACCGCGAAAAATATTCACCCATGGCAAACCGCCGCAACCTATAACTCCGCTCCCAACCCTTACCTTGAAACCATTAACACATTGATCTGCCCGTCAGATAATACCGGTTACACGTTACTGTCCAATTCAATCACCAACGAATTAAAGGGTTCCAATTACGCGGTGTGTCAGGGTGATTGGGTTAGTTGTACCAAAAATGTGGGCAACGGAATTCAACCCGATCCGTCAACCCGCGGCGTTTTCGGGGCAAAAGTCCAACGGAACATGTCTTCCATCAGCGACGGAACCAGCAACACAATCGGCGTTCTGGAACGGTCAATGGGAACCAATCAATCAAACGATTTTTCGATTCAATCCGTTTTCATTTTGAGCCAGTCCGCCGCTGTTTCCAATCCCGCCGCCGGTTCCAGTAATTCGACGCCTATCACAACTTTTCCCACTGTTGATGCGGTCAAATGCGGTGCAACACGCGGAACCGGTAAAAATTATAAAACAACCGGTTTATCGTACGCGCGGGATTCCATGCGGCGTTGGGGAGACGGCGTAACAATGTTTAATGTTATCGGTACAATTATGCCGCCAAACTCTCCCGCATGTCATACTTCAGGGGATTATAACGATTATCTGTTAGCCGGTCCGACCAGTAAACATTCCGGCGGCATCAACGGCGCACTCATAGACGGTTCTGTACGTTTTTTCAGCGACACGATTAACGCTCAGACTTCCGGTGTTACATTTGCCGACGGAACACCGATTCAGATTACTGCTTCCGCTACTTCTCCGTTTGGAGTTTGGGGCGAGTTGGGTTCCATGAACGGCGGCGAAAGTTCTCAATTTTAACTCTAATCATTTACGATTTACCATTACAAAAAACTTTTATTACTTTTTTCGAAAGGAACATTTTATGAAAAAAACAATATTGACCAAAGCGTTTACGCTTGTTGAACTGCTGGTGGTGATTGCGATTATCGGTGTTTTGATTGCGTTATTGTTACCCGCGGTTCAGGCGGCGCGCGAGGCGGCAAGACGTATGGCGTGTACCAACCATCTCAAACAATTCGGGATTGCCATACACAATTTCAACGACGCACGCAACGGTTTACCGCCGTTCGCTCTCACCGCCGCCAATGGTACCGGCAACGGGGCTGACCGCGCCAGTATTTTTCCGCTTCTGTTTCCGTACATAGAACAGGCGGGGATTCACGAAAAAGTTACCGAAGGCGACGCCGCAACAACAAAACGTCAGGGCGTTGACCGGATACTCACCGCCGACTGGTGGCACGGAACATTAGCCGGTGAACCCAATCCCATGACCGATGCAGATCGGCAAGGGTTTGGTTCGGTGTCGGTTATGAAATGTCCTACGCGCCGCAGCGGAGTTGTCATTAACGACAGCAATCATCTTCCGGGACCGTTAGGCGACTACGCCGCAATGGTTTATACGTACAACGCCAATTGGTACACTTCATTGACAGAGAGTGCTTTTCGCAGTCATTCAGGACCTTTTCGTGTCGCTTCATGGACGTTACACCCAACCGATACCAGTTGGCTAACTTCTTGGAGTCCGCGTGATAAAATCAGTTATTGGTCGGATGGTTCAACCAATATTATGATTTTTGCAGAGAAGCATATTCCTGTTTCACGATTAGGTCAATGTGAGCCAATGGTTGCTTCCGGTGCAGGCGAGGGGCGTTACCAACGCGATTGTTCCTATTTAGGCGGCAGCGACGCGGTTGTCAGCGGAATCGGTTATCATAATATTTACGGTTACATGACCTCGCCCGCAGGCAACGCCGCTGCAAATTACAATAACGGAAAACCGTTACCGCCGTACCCTGATTACGGAAGCGGTCCGGCAACACAAAACGGTGCGGACGGAACCGCTGATATTACGCCTTGGTCAAGTTACGGTTTGGGAAGTCTTCACACCAATCTGTTCAACGTTCTTTTAGGAGACGGAAGTGTGCGAAGTATTTCTTATACCGTTAATACCAATCTGTTAGTCCGTCTGGCTTGCGTGAACGACGGGGAAAGTATTTCATTGCCATAACAAAATAACGAATAGACAACGGAACAAACGAATTACGGGGAAGAACGGAAATTTAATTTTCCTGTATTTTCCGTTCTATTCCGTTACTCTGTTTGTTCCGTTGCTTTTTTAACAAACAACCTTTAACCGCCTCATTAAAATGCGTACATTAAAATTTTATGCTTTTATTTCGGTTTGTTGCCTTTTGCCGATGTTTTCCGGTTGCGGTAACAACAATATTAAAACAAACGGTTTGATTTCTTTTTCGGACGGGTCGCCGGTTGTTACGGGAATTGTTCGGTTTGAAACTCCGCAAACACAATACATCGCGTTGGTTCAATCGGACGGAACATTCAACGTCAACATGGGCAAAGGGTTACCGCCCGGTCAATATCGGGTCTCCGTGATTGATGTTCGTGAAAACGAAACATTGCTCATCGACGAAAAATACGAAAACCCCGATACATCAGGACTTACATTCGACGTAAAACCCGCCGCAAACGAACCGCTGAAAATTATCGTTGAACGATCTAAAACGAACAGACCGCTCATAAACATGAAACAAATCACCGACTGATTTTTACCGGAAGCGCGAACTTCCTGCCTGCAAAACGATGAAACAAGTAAATCCTCTTTCCAAACAGGATTTACTTCGGCGTTTGAGTTTTTAAGACGGCTTCACATGATGTGGCGATGAATTGGATTGCGTTGCCGGACGGAGAATTAAACGATTCAAAAATGGAGGTGTTTCTGGAAACCATGAATAAAATGATTGTGCCTAAACAAGAATGACCGCCGGAACCAAGAGTAATCAAAAAAAGAAAATATCTAAATTCCTAACACAAAAAGTCAAAAAATAGTATCACTACATTTTTGGGGAGGTGAATTTATGCGCCAACCACAAATTATTCAACAAAAAATTCAACAACTTAACAAAATTCCGAAAAATACCACAATAAATTAGTTGCAAAAAAAAATATGCAGAATATGCGTAAACTCTTAATATACAAGAAAATACGAAGATTATAGTAGTATTAGGGTTTACCCTGTGTTTTGGGGTTAAGTCGAACAACGCGGGGCAAGCCCACACCGTTAACTTGCGGTAAATTCTGAATGATGAGAGATTCCCTGTTATGAATGATCAAAAGACTGATCACCAAAAACCGGATTGAACACGCGATAGACAGCAATATTCCCCCAAACGCCAAACGCTTCCATTCCGGCAATGGTCGAAAATTTTATTTTTAAAAAAATTTTTCACACCCCCTTGACGGAATAAATGAGACCGTACATAATACTCACACTTGCTGTTTGCCGGTTCTAACAAAGTAATTCACAACAAACAGAAATTCCCGAAATTTCAGCCGGTACTTTGTTCAATACTAATTATTTAATAAAGTGACCGGCAGTTACCAGAGAAATTGTGTTTGGCGGGTCAAACCGGTTACGGTACAAACCGGCAGTGAAATTTTAGAAAACCTTTACTTTTACTTTATATTTTGCTTTTAGCGGGAATCGTAAAGTATTCCGCAAAAATCAAACGGAGTCGTCTGATGAAAGAAAAAAACACGGAGGAATTGGTTGGTTTGGAAAAACAACCAGTTGCAGTGGCACCGCATGACGGTTGCAATTGTAAAACCCGATGCCGAATTTGTCATTGCCGGCATGGGAAACGTATTCATCACGGAACGGTTGCTGCGCCTGTTCCACCTGTTGTAACCCGTTAAATTCGTAAATCTGTAAACTTGTAAATTTGTGAAATTGTAAATTTGAAATTTTTAATTTTTTGAACAATGGATTCATGTCGTAGTCGTTTTAAGGAAAAAGAGATCGTAAAAACCCGGGTTGGGGCCGCTTAGTAGGGTTGGCGGTTTGGGTTTCAAAATGTCTTGATCCGGTCTGCCCGGCAGCAGACCTTGGACGGCAACGATAGGCTCGGAAGCGGTATCGTATGTTAGGAGACCTTGTTTTGCTCCGGTAACCGACTACGTACCGCCCCGAGTTTTTTTATCGTGTTCATAGACTGGTTGGTAAAATGGATAAAATTTTTCTAGCATTCACAGGCTGGTTGGTAAATTAGATAGATTGGGGTAGGCAACCGGTATCTATTCAGTAGAGTGTATTATCAGCTCATGTTACGCATTGGTTTGATTTAACACCGTAGGCGTTTTATGTGAATAACCGCCGCCAGTTTCAGTAAATACCGAACCGGCGGCAAAGTACCGCCCATAAACTCAACCCCTTTAGGGGTTGTACTAAAAAATAGATCTATTCCAGTGGTTTGGTTGTGTTCCTGAATTTTCCGTCCCGTTAGGGACGCCCTATTGGTAGAAAACGGTATAACAACATGATCCGCGTCCCGTAGGGTAGGGTGTTCAAAATTTTTTGAATTCTTTTATAATTTGTTCAGCGTGTAATCAATAGTCGTTCAACTCAATTTTGTACGAGGTTTTACCTTCGGTTACAGTGATTTTCGCGGGAGTGGTTACTATAGACTCCAATTTTTCAGGAATCACGCGGGCTTCTTCCGTGAGTCGGTCAGTTTCTTTTTTGAGTTTTTCATGTTCCGCCACCGACATATTTATCACGTCTTCTTGAGAAACTTTGAGATCAATTTCAATCGGTCTCGACAAAAAAACTTTAAATTCTCCTTCCGGCACACCTTTCGAGGAATACGAGCTGAGTATTGTCGAAATCTCCGCGATACCACCGGAATTTGTCAAGCCGGACGAAATCCATTCTCCGCCGTTGGAAACCGGCACAAGCGTCAGCACTGTTTTATCTATCGGCTTTCCGCCTTTCGTTACGGAAACATTGCACGGCACAAGATTAGGAAAACCAGCTGGTTTCTTTGTTCCGCAACCGACGCCGAAAATTAAGCCGCCGAGAAGAACGCTTAACACGATAACAGATTTTATTTTCATTATTTTACTTCCTTTGTTTTTTAAATTATGTGATTTGTTAAAAATGATTGGGTGGCGGTGAACGTCGCCCAATCTACAATATTTTTACGAACGATTAGAACGACTTACTTTCACTGCCGTCAATTGTTCCCATCGCTCCCCAAACGCCGAAAGGACTTGGACCGGTCGTCGGATCATCGACGTCCGCCAACACTAATCCATCGTTAAGTGCGTTGATTGTATCGCTGGCAAACGTAACAGAACCGTCGCAAAGACCGACATTTACACCGCCGGTATGATTACTTGCCGCACTCATTAAACCGGCGCAATCATGAATATTCGGTGGTGCGCCGCGATCCGTTCCCGACGGCGAGTTGGGCGGAAGAATTGTCGAAAAACCGGTATAAACTCCCGCTCCCATTGCAAAAGAATTTCCGCGTCCGCAAACGCCTTTGGACGCATCATTGCTGAGTATCTGCTTGTTTGTACCGCGAAATGCGGCAACAGAACCGGGTTTGTTGACATATCCGCCGGTCGTTTTAGGAATTACGGCAATTCCGGCTCCAAGCCGTGCGTCCTCCGCGCTTTGCGCGACAAGCGTTTCACTGAAAGCAATCGTGTTTGATGTGCCGTCTGTTGCGGACGCCAGAGATTGATAAATTTTCTGACCGCCGAATGCTCCACGTTTTGAAGTACCGAGAACGTGTGTTCCGCGAGTTGTGTCGCCGTAAGAAACGACATAATTCGTGGCGGCGGCTTTTTGGTCGTTACTGTACGAAACATGTTGACTATCCGACGGACAACTAAACACGGAAATCGGACCGACGCACGCTTCGTCTGTTGTCGCGACAAACAACCCACTGATTGGTCTGTCTCCCGCAACAAAACGCTCATAACGAGCATTCATTTCGAGAAACGGCAAAAGTGAAAGGAATGCGCTTCCCCAATTCGCATTTCCTTTTGTATTGGCTCCGTTTGCCGGAAAACCGTTATGCGCGTCGTGATAGGCGTGGAGCGACAAGCTGAGTTGCTTGATGTTGTTGCTACATTGCATTCTTCTTGCCGCTTCGCGGGCTGCCTGCACTGCCGGCAACAGAAGAGCGATTAACACCCCGATAATCGCAATCACCACAAGAAGTTCGACTAATGTAAAGCCGAACGGTGAAGAACGTAAAAGAGTTGAGAATTTTGCGGGAAAATGTCGGAAAACCGAACACTCTCCACGCTCCGTTCTTAACTCTTTCCTACATACTGCCCCCCCCCCCCT
>JAIROD010000080.1 GCA_031257725.1 Planctomycetaceae bacterium
TTAGCGAAAAGGTCTATTGAATCGACGTGCGATAGACTGGACAAACCTTCCTGGTGTCAGTGAAATCTCAACCGGTGCGACCGTCCAGCGGACGGATCGCCTACCTCGCAATTTTCTACTTTAATTGACCTAATTGAACAACCAGCCGGTGAACGCTAGGCAAAATACACGAAATTTCACGAAACACACAAAAATGATACGAAAAAGACAACTAAACTCTTTTTTGTATTTTTCTTGTTATTTCGTGTAGTTCGTGTAGTTCGTGTTAAAAAGGTTAAAACAAAAGAGACAATGACCCGCATTCCTGAATTAAATTACACGGATAAATTACAATGGAAAATTCTGGACAACTCGAACCTGCTTAATATGACCGCTCTGTCGTTCAAAACAACGAATCGTTATCTGAATTGATTTTAAGTCCTCACTGTAAGGAGGTGGACAACGCCATGTCGTCGGATCGGTTGATACATAACTATCACTCTTGGAACCAGTAACAACTGATTGTGCTGTTCCCACCTCGTCTTCATATTGTGTCGTCCAAGAATCGAAAAAACACAGCATCGGAAAATTAGCATTGTTCCAAATTCGATTATCATTTGTTCCACCAAGGCTCAACCGCTCTGCCTTGTGCCAACTTTCACTAGGATTGCTGCTAACAGTTCGACGATTAGCCGTTGTAGTATTATATCGCCCTTTGAGTGTAAAACCGTAACCGATATTTGTTGGAATACCAGCAGGAACATTATTCAAATCTTGTAAGTAATTGACAAAACATGGTACATCGGCACCGCTCGCATTTTTCAAAATAAACCGATCTTGTCCTAAATCAACATATTGCGGCGGTGCCCACAACAGAGGGTCAGTGGATGATGCTGACGCAGCTGCATCAGCTTGATTGACCACACACGGAACCCAATACGGATTCCAAACTTTAACATCAAACGAAATAACGTTTTTCAGTACAATATCTTCACCGGCACGAGACTGACGAGGAGTTGTAACAAAATTAGCAAGCGAACCGCTAGTCGGATCAAGCTGCCAATTAGTAGTAGGATCAACAGTATCTTCGCGTTTCAGACCGTTAGGGTTTTGCCAAAAATCCCAGTAAGGTACAGAAGTAATATTAGTGGGGGCTGTGTATTGTCGAAGCGGTGGCCAAGAAGCAGAAACGGTTTCTTCCAGTGTCGGCATTCGCAAATAATACCATGCTTCATTTGCAGAATTATATAACGGAAACGGAAAATTTGTAATCGTATGAGCAAACCGATTTTCACGCCGAACAAGGTCTGACATGCTATTGGCAGTTGGTGTTGTTCCAACAAAATGAACGGAAACATCATTTTTCTCATAAAATTGTGTTGGTGTTGTACATACATAATTTTGATCAATGAGCAAAACCCGCCGATAAAGAGTTGTTCCGCGAACAAACCAGATAATTTCAGCGAATGACGATTCGCCCATACTACCATTAATAAGTCCGCGAAACTGATAATCGGCACCGGATTCCGCAGTAAAAGCAAGAATATCGTCCACATCGCCAACCGTCAAATCCGAACCAGTATCTGGACTCAGAGCAACTTGATTTATTGAAACATGAAGCCCTGTACCGGTTATTAGGCTATATGGAGCATTCATCCCTTCAACGATTTCCAGATAACCGTTATCCACAGGAGGAGGACTTGTAACTAGTAGTCTAGAAGGTTTAGCGAGATGAGAACTGCGGAGTGCAAGCTTTCCTAGGTCGCTTCTCAGTGTCATTGCAGTGGCGTTGAGATTGGCGGACATATTGAGCGATTTTTGGGTGTCGCTCATAGTGGAGCCGACATGTCGGAACATTTCCGTTACTCCAAGCAGAAGCAATAACGATAACGAAACCGCAATCAGTAACTCAATTAACGTGTACCCTGAATAAAAATAATCGTGTAACTTTTTCATAGTTTTGGAATTGGGGTTAGTGGTTTGAACAATGTGGTTTGTGATCATCGCAAATTCCGCTTGCGACACCGTTTTCTACCAATATGTCGTCCCTAACGGGACGTGCATATTTATGATCGCAAAAAATAATAATCACGGAATAATTACCATTTTTCATTCTAATATAATAAGGTAATAAGGTTATTTGTTATGTTGCTTTGTTGCTACTAAGGTTGTTTTTGTTTAGAAAATCAGGTTGGAAATAAGGCGGCGGGAACAATACATTTTCGCCATTTTCATTGTTCTTTATGATTTAGGATTGGTGGTGATCGAAAATTCCGCTTGCGGCACAAACCACTCTTTCAATTGAAACAAGCGAAAAACTATTGATGATTATCTCCCTGATGGTTGCCGTGAACCGCTCCTTCGTGTTTTATTGGGCAGAGTTTGCGTTTTCATGATTTTTTTTGTATTCGGCAAGCTCTTTTTGAAACTCTTCCGATTTTTGGTGATAATATGTTGCCCGCTCTTCCATAGACATGTGTTTCGTTTCTTGATAATGTTTCTTTCGAATTTTGCGAAGTTCTCTAAGAACATCATATTTTTCGGCAGTAAATCCTGTCATCGTTTATCTCCTTATTTAGAAGTAAATTTATTTGAAGTAAATTAAAAATTCTTCCGGCGTATAAATTGCAATCATTTTGTAATTATTTTTTAGATTACACACATTTATTTTTTGTATTTTTATTGGTTTTGCAATATGTTTTCGATTCCAACTAACAATCACGTCACATTCAAAAATTGTAGCGTAAGCAATATGCAAAAGATCATCAAGATGATTATGAGTTAAAACACCGCCAAAAACATAGGTCCATGCAAGATAATAGGATTCGTCACTATAGGGAAGTAATTTATAGTTTATCGTGCTTAAAAAAGATAAATTTGATTCCCTTTTGGCTTTGTTATCAGTGATTTCAGTGTTGACGATTTCTGAAATTACCAGTTGATGATTATTTTTTGATACCTCTTTGAAAAATTCCTTTGTGATAATTCCCCGTTGAGAATGATCGTCATACATCAAGACAACAGATGTATCCAGATAAATTTTAAAAGGTTTCATTGTTTTTTATGGTTTAGGATTAGTGGTGATTGAACATTCCGCTTGCGACACAGACCACTATTTCAATCGAAACGGGTGAAAATGTCAACTAAATTCCCGATTTTTTAGCAAGATTTTCCAGTAAATTGGCACGGCGTTGGGTGTAAAACCCGACCGCACGGGCAAAAGCACAAACGGTGATACTCCGAACTCCCGCCCGCCGCAATACCTTCGCAACCGCATTGCAGGTCGAACCGGTTGTAAAAATATCGTCCACCAGCAGAACATTTTTACCCGACAAATCACCATAACCTAGACTCAATCTCATCGCTAACCGCTTTGTCAACCATGACTTCCAGCAATCGCCACACCAACGATTCAACAAACGACTCAACAAATTATTCAAAAAAAATTTCAACCGGTTCTGATGTTGGTTTATTGCAAAGGCGTTGACGACATTCGAGTTTCGATTGCGGGCGGAAAGCGTGTATTGTAAATCGGTAGGACGTATTCGGCGTACCAGTTTGGAGGCAACCGGAACATTCAGAATATGCCCCAGTTCCGACGCTAAAATATCCGGCGAGTTGACCCCGCGCGACAAACGCCGCCACCAATACATCGGCACCGGAATAATCAAATCCGGTTTCGCCTCACCAAGTTCTTCGGAACGTTGCCGGACAAGCAGTTGAGCAACTGTTCTCGCCCAAAATCCACTCCGATCCGTTTTCATTCGCAAAACCAACTCACGAAGTTCCGCCTCGTATTCCCCAAGAACAATCACCCGCCGAAACCGAAACCGTGTTGTCCGGCAACGGCTACAACCAAATGTCTTGCGGTTAGACGCTAACCGTTTACCGCCACAACGCTTACAAAACATACCCGCCGGTGTGACCAACTTCGCGGTGCATGACTCACAAAATAAATCATGACTCTCCATAATCTCATTGCAAAACGGACACACCAACGGAAAAAATAAATCAAAGAAATGTCTAACAGGGAATAGCAGAAAGCGGACAAGAAAACAAATCAAACGACCATTCGTCCTCTTGACTAACAGAATTAACAAATTTTGCATAATTAACCGGAAGTGTTTGTTGTTGGGGGGTGTGTTTGTCATGATTTTTCTCGGTAGTATTCGTCCACGATGAATTCATCATTTTCGTACCATAATAGAGAACGAGTATCTTGTATTGCCCGGTAGGTATTGGATTCAAGAAAATCCGCATAGACATCATCGAAATCACGGTTTTCTTGTCGGACAAGGATATCCAGTATCTGCCTTATTTTATAACAAGTGAAAAATGTAATATCTTTTTTATTCCAAAAATAAATATTACTTAAATATTCCATTGGTCTTTCCTAATAAGGGCATCTCTAATAATTCAATTTTTGTAATATATCAGTGGAATATTTTTTTTAGTAATATATCAGTGGAATTTTTCGGAGATTGAAGTTTATTTTTTACCACCCCTGCCCATCCGAAGGAGGGGAATGATTCCCCTCCTTCGGAGGGGCTAGGGGTGGTCATTCGGAGGAAACGACTGACAAGTTAAAAAAAATATTCCACTGATATATTACTTTTTTTAACTATTCCGTCGAGGAAGGTAGGCAATGTTTCGCCGAAGGGCTTTCACCCGCCATTGCGTCGGCGTACTCGCCGACTTGCCCCTGTGGACGGCTGGAAAGTAAAACCAACAGCATACAACACAACAACAAACCAACCGGCACTTTCGGCGAAAGGTTGCCTACCTCCCTCGACTGAATAATTACCAGGATTATCATTTTTACCATTTTGTTCCGTTGGTATTGCGTTATTCAGATAAAAACATTGATTCCCGATCGTTACAACGCAAAACCAACGGCTAGATTGGAAACATCCCGCTGGGATGTAAAAAACTGCTCTGAAATATGACAAAAAATTAAAATAGACAGTTACCCGAAAACCTGGGTGCGGATAGAAAACGGAAATAGGATTGACCGACTCAACTTTTTCGGCAGCGAGGACGCTGCCGCCACTCCTGTGTGCGGATGGAAAACGGAAATAAGATTGAACGACTCAACTTTTTCGGCAGCGAGGACGCTGCCGCCACTCCTGGGGGCGGATGGAAAACGGAAATAGGATTGAACGACTCAACTTTTTCGGCAGCGAGGACGCTGCCGCCACTCCTGGGGGCGGACGGAAAACGGAAATAAGATTGACCGACTCAACTTTTTCGGTAGCGAGGACGCTGCCGCCACTCCTGGGGGCGGATAGAAAACGGAAATAGGATTGACCGACTCAACTTTTTCGGCAGCGAGGACGCTGCCGCCACTACTGGGGGCGGACGGAAAATTCAGGAACACAACCAAACCACTGAATAGATACGAAAATTCCACTGATATATTACTAATTTTTTTGTAAGACAACTTTTGTATTTAGACTAGAGTTACAAATTTTCTCATGGGACATTTACCGGTATTAATTCAAGATTTGGGTTTGATTCTCATAGCAGCCGCTGTGATGACTTTGTTGTTTAAACAACTTCGGCAACCCATTGTTCTTGGTTATCTTATTGCGGGGTTTCTGGTAGGTCCCCATTTCACATGGCTTCCGGTAGTTCAGGATCAGAAAAGTATTGAAATTTGGTCGGAGATTGGTGTTATTTTCATGCTGTTCGGTCTTGGTCTTGAATTTAGTTTCAAAAAATTGGTCAATGTCGGCAAAACAGCGTCGATTACAGCAACTTTTGAAATTTTTGCAATGATTCTTGTTGGTTTCATTGTTGGTCGGATGTTCGGTTGGAGTACGATGAGCAGTCTTTTTCTTGGGGCGATTCTGTCCATGTCTTCGACAACAATTATTGTAAAAGCCTTTGACGAGCAAGGATTGAAAGGACGAAGTTTTGCGCCGATTGTTTTTGGTGTTCTGATTGTCGAAGATTTGATTGCTATTTTACTTTTGGTTCTTTTAGGTTCCATTGCAGTAACCCAAAAATTTTCGGGCGGCGACTTATTATATTCTTCGCTTCAACTTATTTTCTTTTTGATTCTTTGGTTTGTTCTTGGAATTTATCTTCTTCCGGCATTTTTACGTTTATGCCGCAAACTGTTGACGGATGAGATTCTTTTAATCGTTTCGATTTCGCTTTGTTTTTTGATGGTCATTATTGCGGTTCGGGTTGGTTTTTCCGCCGCACTTGGAGCGTTTGTCATGGGATCGCTTCTCGCGGAAACTTCAAAAGGAACAAAAATTGAACATCTGACCTTACCGGTCAAAGACCTTTTTTCCGCAATATTTTTTGTTTCGGTTGGAATGTTGATTGATCCGGCAGTTCTTGAGAAATACTTCGGAACCATTCTAATTATTGTTGCGATTACAGTTATCGGTAAATTTTTCGGAACAGCGATTGGTGCGCTTATTTCCGGTTGCAGTATTAAAAATTCGATGCAAGCGGGAATGAGTATGGCTCAGATCGGCGAGTTTTCCTTTATTATTGCAACACTTGGTAAAACGTTGGGAGTTACCAACGATTTTTTGTATCCGATTGCGGTTGCGGTTTCGGCGGTAACAACATTTACAACGCCTTATCTTATTAAGAGTTCCGATTCGGTGGCGGGTTGGCTGAGCGCGCGGATTCCCGAACGGGTTCATCTTTTGCTTTTGAGATACGAGACCGCGATGACTGATTCCGGGCAGGAAAGCGTTCTTTCCTTACTCTGGAAAGTGCATGGAATTAAGATTGTTCTTAATTCCGTGATTGTGATTGGAATTGCTTTAGCGGTTCGATATGCGGCGGTTCCCTTGCTGGGCGATAACTTTTTTCAGAAACAACCGACACTGGCCAGTTATGCAGCCTGTTTGATTGCGGTGTTACTTTCTGCGCCGTTTCTGTGGGCGGTGTTTGTAACCGGACAACCGCGTTCTGGGGTTTACGATACGCAAACGCTGGCAATATTGCAACGGTTACAGATTGGCGTATCGGTTATTCGTCTTTTTATCGGTTGTATTCTTGTTGGCATTATCATTGGTAATTTCACCTCGATTCATGCTTTTTCCGGTTTTGTACTGATTCCGGTGATGGTGTCGGTGGTGTTGCTGTTCAGCCGTCATTTTGAACCGTTGTACAATAAAATTGAAAATCGCTTTGTTTCACACCTGACTTACAAGGAACAAGAGGAAATTCGGGAAAAATCAAAGTTACCGGGACTTGTTCCCTGGAATGTTTCCTTAACGGAATTTGAATTATCGCAACATTCTCCTTTGGTTGCGCAATCGCTTCAAAATTCAAAATTGAAGAACCGTTTTGGTGTAACAGTTGCGATGATTGATCGCGGCGGGATGCGGTTGATTCCTCCCAAGAGTGATGATTTATTGTTGCCGTTTGATAAAATTTATTTAATCGGCACCGACGAGCAACTCGCCGCCGCTCAAAAGGTTATTGAAACTAAAATGGCGGTGGAATCGGAATTTGACGAGGAAAGTTTCGGGCTGGTATCGCTTATTTTGAATGAGGAACATCCTTTTGTCGGCAATAGGATACGTGAATGCGGTCTTCGGGAGTCGGTTAACGGTTTGATTGTGGGGATTGAACGCAATGAAATACGGTATCTGAATCCTGAACCGAACATGGTTCTTCTTGCAGGCGATGTTCTCTGGTTGGTTGGCGATAAAGGTCGTATCAAAAAATTACAACGGCATAACGGAGCCGGTGAAACGAGTTTAATCATAAAAAGTGTTACCGTGAATCGCCATGAATCAGAGGAACGCGGTGAATCAGATTAACAGCGTGACAGGGTAACAAAATAATGAACAAAAAACAATGAAACACAATAAAATAATTGTAATATTTCAATTGTAATATTTCGGTGGAGTTTTCGTGTAACTGTCTATTTTAAACACGAACTACACGAAATTTCACGAAACACACAAAAATTATACGAAAAGGACAACAGAAATCTTTTTTGTATTTTTCGAGTTATTTCGTGTATTTCGTGTTAAAAAAGTTAAAATAAAAGAGACAATGATGTTTTCGTTTGGTTGTTAACGACGGAGGTTACCCCGTCTGTTGTACTATCGCGGGGTAAATCCCGCCGTTAACCAATACGAATAATCGCTTGTTGCGAAAACAAATAGTCCGCTGAATAATTACAAATAATTTGTAATATATCAGTGGAATTTTTCGGAGATTGAAGTTTATTTTTTACCACCCCTGCCCCTCCGAAGGAGGGGAATGATTCCCCTCCTTCGGAGGGGCAAGGGGTGGTTCTTCGGAGGAAACAATTGAATAGTTAAAAAAAAATATTCCACTGATATATTACTCACTTTTTAGTGTACTACAAGGCGTTCACCCGCCGTCACGTTGGCTATTTCCCGTCGGCAATCCTTAACCCCCAATCACGAAACCCTTAAATCATGGACGGAATTAGAAAAACAGCGTTATTGTTAAGCGGCTTGGAATGGCAAACGGTCGATTTATTGCTTGGGCGGCTCGACGCAGAATCGGCAAAAGCGGTACGGCGTGAAATGATGTCGCTGGGGGCGGTCTCCACAAAGGAAACAGATCGGCTCGCCAATGAATTTTTACACAAAGCCGGACTTCCGCTCCGTAAACAATCAACCATCGTCGAACACCAATTCCCTAAACCTGAAACCTATTCCCCGCCAAACCGTTTGAATCGTTTGAATCATTTAAATAATACGGTTTACTTTGGCGCGGAATCGTTTATGCCTGCACCGTCAAAGCAACCGTTTGATTTTCTACGGAATGCGGAAACGGAGGAGATTGTTCAGGAAATCGCTGATGAGCATCCGCAAACGGTGGCGGTGGTGTTGGCGCATCTTCCGGCATCACGGGCAGGTCAAATACTGGGAAGTTTACCGGCAACATTACAGAATGAAGTTACAAAACGGCTCGCCGAATTTCAAGAAACCGACCAACAAATCTTGCAGGAAATCGAATTGTCGCTGCGGGAACGGTTAGAATGTCGGCGACATTCGGAAACCCGCCGAACAAAAGGGAATGAGGTTCTCCGTAAAATTGTCGAGATGAGCCGGACTCAGGGAACAAACCAATCGCACACAACAACTGAATCGCCCCATCAGTTTTATTCCTTCTATGATCTGGAACAGCTCAATGACACGCAACTCTTAACTTTATTCCGCTCGGTTGAGACAAAAACAGTTTTAACCGCGTTAATCGGTGCAAAACCATCGCTCATAGAACGTCTTACCAAACATCTCTCCCCAACCGAAGAATATCAAATGCGGCAACAACTCAAACTGCTCGGAACAATCGACCAAAAAGATGTAACCCGCGCAAGAAATATCTTACTGAATAAAGCACGGATTCTGTTGCAGGAAAACTGAAAACCGCTCATCGCACCCAACAACCGCTCATGCCTTACAACTCTTGACTCTTAATGAATGTTTTTGTATAAATTCGTCGTGCCTATTCAGTAGAGTGCCTTATCAGGAAATACTCATCAGGTAGGCGACTCAAAGGTAGGCGACCTTTCGCCGAAAGGTCGCGTCGGCGATAGCCGACTTGCCCTTGTTTCACGCTGGCAATCAGTTTCCAAACCGGTCAGTAACACAAATAGCCCCATCGAATCTGATTCACTGTTGCCTATCGGCAACGCAACCGTGGGTGAAAACCCTTCGGCGAAAAGTTGCCTACCTGATGAGTATTTCCTGATAAGACACTCTACTGAATAGATACCAATTTTTTATTTTCAACCCATTAATTAATAAATTAATAAATTAATAGTTAATAGTGAACGACGGGGTTTACCCGTGTTTGGGGGTTAAGTCGAACAACGCGGGGCAAACCCACGCCGTTAACTTTCGGTAAATGCGGAATTATTAGAAATTCCCTACTCTCTTTTGCTCTCTGTCCCATAAGTTCCCTGCTGTTCCCAATATCCCTAAAAAGGAACTTAACCCTTTATACTGTAATGAGATAAATGTTTACATAGAAATAATAAAATTTTTTCAAAAAATGCCAATATTGATATTGCCCTATTTTAGAAAAGGACTTATAATTACGCCGGTTATTCGGATGATAACGATATGATCGTTAAAAATTGCCAATAAACAAAGCAATTGCTAAAAAAATTCTAAAACTTGTTTTTGGAGTTAGAGATTGCCTGAAATGAAAGGCAAAACGCCGAATCAAAACGTACTGAACGTGTATTTAGGGAGAAGATTTTGTCAGGATGACAATATTTACTGTTTCACATTTCCTGTTTTGGAGTGCATTGGCGATAACCGCGTTGGCAGTTTTTCCATTCCGCCTGTTTGCGATACGGCTTGGAATGGTTGATCATCCCGACAGTTTTCGCAAATTGCAACGAAAACCGGTTCCGGTTGGCGGCGGTGTTGTTATTTTTCTGGTGATGGTTGCCATGATGGTTTTCTTGACCTACCATCAGGAATTTTTTGATTTCAGACTGGGACTTTCACCCAAATTATTACTTCCGCTTATTATTGTTTCACCGTTTATTATTGTTCTTGGTTTGATTGATGACAAATTCGGCGTGAATGGTCGAACGAAATTATTATTTCAAATTATTTCTGCGTCGATAATTATCGGATTTGCGAAATATTATTCGGAAGTAACTTATTTTGGTATTGAGTTAAATTTGCATCATTTATTCTATCCGTTGGCGGTTTTCTGGATTATTGGAATGATCAATGCGATCAATTTACTGGACGGAGCGGATGGTGTTGCGGTAACGGTTGGATTTTACATGTCGCTTGCAACAGCGGGAATTGCGTACATTAACGGTCATTTTGGTATTGCGTTAATCAGTCTTGGACTTGCCGGAAGTTTGTTTGGTTTTTTCGTACACAATCGACCGCCAGCCGGCGTTTATCTTGGCGATACGGGAAGCATGTTTATAGGAATGCTGTTGGCAACCTTGATGTTACGGGCAAGTGTTGCGTCGGAGCGGACTATTTCGATTTGCGGAGCGTTTGCTATTGTCCTGATTCCGGCGGTGGATTCTTTCTTTGCGGTGATTCGCCGCGTCAATTCGGGAAGAACAATTTTTTCACCTGATCGCGGTCATATTCATCATTTACTGACAGCAAAATTTTCGTCCGGTTATATGGTTCTTTTGATATTGAGTTTGCTTATTATTCCGGGTTGTGTTGCCGCCGTTTTGGGAACTTATTACCGAAACGATTTAATTCCGGCGTTGACTTCGTTAGGCGTTCTGATCATTGCTATTGTTACAGATTTATTTGGACGGCGTGAGTTGCTTATTTTACTGGGACGAATCAAAGGTCGTTTTCGTAAATTATTCGACAAACAAAAATACCAGCGTAAAAACGGTGAGATTTATCATATTCAGGGCAAGGGACCTTGGCGGCAGATGTGGAACAAAATCATTCCGATTTTGCACAATTATCCGTGTCAATGTCTTCAACTGAATATTAATATCCCATGTAAACATGAAGATTTTTTCGGAGAATGGGAAAATGTGACGAAAAGCCGTCTTCTTGAAAGAAAGTCGATAACTTGTTCTGTTCCGCTTATTGTTGATGAAAAAAATATCGGAACACTTCGGACTTTTTTTGATAATCAACAAGACAGACGTAACGAATTATTTGGACTGACGATAACCATGTCGGAGCTATGTGAAAATGTTGTGAAACAATATCTTGATAAAGGAATCGTTGAAGAAAATGATATGATTTTACCGTTTCAGGAACAAAAAATATTGGATGCCGGTACATCAAAAAAAGCCGCTTAACATAAACAAAAATGTCCTATGCGTGTCCCTGATGTCCCATGAATCCTTGAATTTCCATGCGTTTTTGATATTTCGTATATTTTATTTTACAGATCATGCCGAAAAACGTTAATATTTCAGTTTCGATTATTGGATTAGGTTACATTGGCTTGCCGACGGCGGCGATGTTGACTCGTGAAGGAATTGACGTACACGGAGTGGATGTGAATCCGAAAGTGGTTGAAACAATTAATCGCGGTGAAATTCATATTGTGGAAAACGGGTTAAAGGCAATGATTGCCGATGGGGTGAAAAACGGGTTACTGACGGCGTACACAAAACCTATTCCGTCCGATGTTTACATGATTGTTGTACCGACGCCGTTCCGCAACCATCAGGCGCCGGATATTTCCTACGTTAAATCGGCGGCGCAATCAATTATTTCGTTACTAAAACAAGGCGATCTTTTTATTATCGAATCGACATCGCCGGTGGGAACGACGGAAAAAATGGTGGAACTTATTTGCCGTGAACGTCCTGATTTGGTTGATCAAAACGGTAACATAAAATTTTATGCCGCATACTGTCCTGAACGTGTTTTACCGGGCAATATCATTTTTGAATTGGAAAATAACGACCGTGTTATTGGCGGTATCAATGAAGATTCCGCACAAAAAGCTTGTGAATTTTACCGCATTTTTGTTAAAAACGGTAAACTGTTCACCACGAACACACGAACAGCGGAGATGTGCAAAATTACGGAAAATGCGTCGCGTGATTCACAAATTGCGTTTGCGAATGAATTATCGTTAATTTGTGATAAGGCGGGAATTGACGTTTGGGAATTGATTCGGCTTGCGAATCGTCATCCGCGTGTCAATATTTTACAACCTGGTTGCGGGGTAGGGGGGCATTGTATTGCGGTTGATCCTTGGTTTCTTGTACGGCAATACACGCTTGAATCGCGAATGTTGGCAACTGCCCGCGAAGTCAATATTCACAAAGCATTTTGGTGTGCCGAAAAGATTATTGATGAATCCAAACAATTTTCCGAACGAAATAAACGTCCTGCTAAAGTTGCGTTAATGGGATTGGCGTTTAAGCCGAATATTGATGATTTACGTGAATCGCCGGCAAAATTTATTGCGCAGGAAGTTTCAGAAACATTGGAAATGAATCAATGTTTTTTTGTTGAACCGAATATTTTGAAACATGCAGAATTTCCGATTACCAACTGTAACGAAGCGGTGATGAATGCGGACATTATTGCCTTTCTCGTTTCGCATGATGAATTTAAAACATTAACGATACCGACTGAAAAACGGGTTCTTGATTTTTGCGGAATCAGAAACAATATTTCTGCAAACACGATAATAAATACAACAGCAAACACTGTAATAAATAAAACAATAAATACTACATCAATAAATACAACAACAACAACAACAAATACGGCAATAAACGCTTCAATCAATAATTCAATAATGACTGATGAACCGATTGTTGTTCGGAGTCCTTTGATTTCCGTTTCAACGACAAGGAAGCGTGTGATGTTTGTATTGGGAACACGTCCTGAAGCAATAAAATTAGCGCCGGTAATCCGCATCTTTCGTGAAAACAATTATATTGATACAAAAATATGTTTGACGGGACAACATCGGGAGATGTTGGATCAGGTGATGGAGATATTCGGTTTTAACGGCGATTTTGATTTGAATATTATGTCGCCGAATCAAACGCTTAGCGATGTAACATGTAAAGTCATTAAAGGTTTAGAGGAAACGTTTCGGCAATGGAAACCTGATACGATATTAGTTCAAGGCGATACGACGACGGTATTGGCGGCTTCGATTGCGGCGTTTTATAATCGGATTGAGGTGGGGCATCTTGAAGCCGGATTGAGAACATTTAACAAACAATTTCCATTTCCTGAAGAGATGAATCGTTGTGTAACATCGCAATTAGCCGCATTCCATTTCGCACCGACAATGAGATCGAAACAAAATTTGGTCAATGAAGGCGTGAAACCGAATTGTATTTATGTTACCGGCAATACGGTGATTGACGCTTTGTTTCTGGCGGTGCAATATCTGGACAATAACAAGATGAAGACGCAGGAAATTGAAACAAAATTTGATTTTCTTTCACCGAAACGCCGAACAATTTTAGTAACAGGACATCGGCGTGAAAATTTTGGCGAAGGGTTTCTTCAAATTGGCAATGCTGTTTCGGAACTTGCGGAGCGGGATGATATTCAATTTGTGTATCCGGTTCATTTGAATCCGAATGTTCGGGAGCCGGTAAACAGAATATTGTGCGGAAAGCAGAATATTTTCTTGATTGAGCCGCTTGATTATTTATCGTTTATTTATTTAATGCGGCGGAGTGATTTAATTTTGACGGATTCCGGCGGAGTTCAGGAGGAGGCTCCGTCGCTTGGTAAGCCGGTGGTGGTGATGCGGGACACGACGGAGCGTCCGGAAGCGGTGGAAGCCGGAACGGTTGTTCTTGCCGGAGCAAACAAGGAAAATATCGTACAATATATCAGCCGTCTTCTGGATGATACAAGTTATTACGAAAAAATGTCTCGCGCCCACAATCCTTATGGTGATGGCAAAGCGAGTGAACGGATATTGCGAGTGCTGTTGAATGAATATAACGAAACGGAAACATTGAGTGTTTATCTGGCAAATAAAAAGAGTGCGTAAAAGAATGTCGGATAAATGAAATTCAAATAGGTTGAAAACAAGAGATACTGTCAACGGGTAGAAATGGGTTGTTTTATTTGAAATCTCCTTCAAGGTAGGGTATTAAAAGGTAGGCAATGTTTCGCCGAAGAGCTTTCACTCATGGTTGCCTACCTCTTGAAGCCAAAAAACAAAACAGATACAGAAAATTTTTATTATTGTTTATGTACAACTATTCCGAGTACCTTATTTTCAACCTGATTTCCTGAACAAAACAACCTTAGTAGCAAAAAAATCATCAAAAATCGCTGATTATTTCGTATTTTTGGGGACAGTTTAATCACGATGAATATTTGTATTTCTGTCCCGTAGGGACAATATATTGGTAGAAACAATGTCCATCAAAAACACTCGTCCCGTAGGGATGATATGTTGGTAAAAATTGGAATCAATGCCGGATGTAAATTTCACCAACATTGCATCCCTACGGGACGCGAATAATTTTGTTATACCGTTTGCTACCAACATGTCGTCCCTAGCGGGACGGAATTTTTTTATCGTTCACTAACGCCCCTAAGTTTTTTTGTCTAATCGTTTTGTTAGGAAAATCAGATTGGAAATAAGGTTAGGGGGAAATAATCCTGTAAATCCCGTTAATTCTGTCAAAAATAAGAAACTAAAATGTCTGATATTGTGAAATTCAAACAGGTTGAAAACAAGATAATTACGATTCGCGGTCAAAGTGTGATCCTTGATAGCGATGTGGCGGAATTATATGGTGTCGAAACAAAACATCTTAATCAAGCAGTTAAAAATAATCCTGATAAGTTTCCAGATGGATACATAATCCAATTAAATCATGAAGAATGGACGAACTTGAGGTCAAAATTTTTGACCTCAAGTTGGGGTGGTATTCGATATTGTCCAAAGGTTTTTACGGAAAAGGGCTTGTACATGTTGGCGACAATATTAAAGAGTCCGGTTGCGGTTCAGACAACGATTGCGATTGTTGAGACGTTTGCGAAAGTTCGGAATTTATCGCAAAAAATAAATGAATTAACAACAGTATCGGACAAAGAATTACAAAAAAAACTCATGCAATCGAGCGGCGAATTGATTACGGAATTACTTGATCCTGAATTTGAAACAACCGACACGGAAACATCAATTGAATTAAATTTTGCCGTACTGAAATTTAAGCACACCATTAAAAAAGGTACAAAAAATTA
>JAIROD010000199.1 GCA_031257725.1 Planctomycetaceae bacterium
CCGAATGAAGAAGTGAAATACAGTTTTTTGAATGATCTGTTGCCGAGTTATGTTCCGCAACATCTTATTCAACAAAATTTTTCCGCGTCCGGCTTTGTACGAACACTTGAGGCGGGTGATGTGGACGGTTTTATGCAGAGGCTTCGTGCGTTTTATGCGAGCATTCCTTATGACAAGATGAAGCAATCCCAAAAAGACGAACAATATTATCAGCTCATTTTTTACTTACTGATAACGCTTATGGGACAATTTGTTGAGACGGAAGTGAAAGGTTCGGCGGGACGTGCCGATGCGGTGGTTAAAACCTCTACGACAATTTTTGTTTTTGAATTTAAGATGGCGAATCACGGCACAGCGGAAGACGCTCTTGCTCAAATCGATTCCAAAAATTATTTGCTTCCCTATATTGCCGACGGACGAACATTAGTGAAAATCGGTGCTGAATTTAGTGAAACAGAACGAACGGTTAGCCGTTGGAAAGTGGGATAATAAATTTTTCTTGTAAAGTTGACGGAAATATGTTATACTAAAGCATAGTTTTTAAACTTTAGGAGTTTTCTATGTATCGGACTGCTAAATCAAAGCGATTATTCAATCAATTAAGCCGAAAAACGTTAAGTTTCGAGATTTTAGAAAATCGTGAACTTCTCTCGGCGAATTCTGTTGTTCAAAATATTCTGAATGTTCAGGACAATTCCCCCTTCCATTTAGAAACTGCCGGAAACACTGTTTCCGCATCCATTGCCGGCGGTGTCCTGACAATCGAAGGAACAAACAATGACGATTGGGTGCAGGTTCACCAAAACGGCGGCAATGTTGAAATTTATGTTTCCGCTTCCTACGGAGCTTCTTTTACGCAACTTAATTCAGCATACTCCGGTATTACTTCAATCGTTTTTAATGGTTATGATGGTGATGATACATTTAAGGCGCGGCACAATAATGAATATGTTACAGTTTCTTGTACAATTAACGGCGGCAATGGTAATGACGATTTGATGGGCGGCGCCGGTTTGAACACTTTTGACGGAGGTAACGGTAATGATTTAATTATCGGCGGAGTTGGAACAAATGTTTTTCATAACACAGGAACCGGCAGTTCGGCGTTTCTCTGGCGAAGTGCAACAGATAATGATAGTTGGGCAAGCGGAAGTTCGATCACTTCAACGGCTTCCGGTAGAGACGACGCTAATCTTGTTTTTAAAGATACGGGAATGACAGACTACACACTTCTGTCATGGGCAGAGGCGGATTTTTTCGGTGTTGTCGATACAATTCGTTACGTTTATAATCTTTTGGGAAATTACAAGTTTTTTTGTACAGAACTTCATACACCGGGCGACATGTTTATTGCTCAGTCCGGCAATCTTGGAGCCGGTATTGGCGGAATGAATGGCGGCGGCACGATCATTCTGGATTCTATGTACACATCAAATAAATTTCTCATCATTCATGAATTTGCACATAACTGGCATCATTCGTCCTATTATCAGCAATTAGCCGCGATTTCATGGAACGGTAATTCCAAAAAATCCGGTTCGAAAGACGGTGATTTTGCCAGAGATTATGGTAAAATAAATCCTCATGAAGACTGGACAACAACAATGGAAGTGGTTTTGGCAGGCAACTCTCTTCCTCAAAACGCAACAGATAAATGGTTTCAAAAAGAATTTATTGTCAGGAATTTTCTAAACGATATTGGTGAATTTAAGTTCTGGGGAAAACCGGAAATTGTTGTTACGTCGGCATCGGAGCCGGTAGGATTGCAAAGCAACGTCCTATCGCTTCAAAAAGCGGTTTTCTACGCCGGTCGGAATACGGTAATAAAATTCGCTGATTCTCTGAAAAATCAAACTGTTTTTCTTGAAAACAACAATCTATTAAAATTACAACAAAAGGGACTTATTATTGACGGAACGGGACAAAATATCAGTATCAATGTTGGTTTAAACGGTTTTTATGTTGCAACAACAGGCGAAATAACGTTCCGAAATTTAACCTTGACCGGAGGAACTGGACTGAGAATCGGACACGTTTTGGGAAAATTATCTCTGATCAATGTTTTCGTTATCGGAAACGTTAATACCGGATCGGTTTTCAATGTTCAATCCGGCGGTTCCATGTCGGTGTTGAATTCAATTCTTGCCGGAAATAATTGTTCCTCCAATGCGGTGATTATCTCGTTTGGAACGCTGGAAATAACAAATTCTCTGATTGTCGGAAATCAGGGTTCTTCGTTAAATTTGCAACAGAAATCAAAAACAACCGTCAATAATTCTCATATTGTTGCGAATACCGGAGCCATTATCGTTTGGTCGGATTTAACCGTCAATAACTCAATTATCGCCTACAACAATTTGGACAGTAACGATTTTTCCATGCAAAACGGCGGTAAAGTGAAAATTAATGCTTCATTAATTCGGTATTTACCGTCAAAAACAAATATTACCATCGGTTCCGATTCTCGTTACGCATCTGATTCGGGGAACAAAATTGATCCGAAGTTTGAAAATTTTACAACCGGAACGTGGTCGGCGGGACTTTGGAAAACATGGGATTTACATCTTATAGAAAAGGAATCTCCCGCATTGGGAGCGGGTAAAATTGCGTTGGTTCCGATTGGTGTTACAAAAGATCAGGAAGGGAATCCAAGACACAATCGCGGTGCAGTTGATCTGGGGGCGTATCAACATCCTTATATTGTTGGCGATTTGCCTTCCGAATTTGGTTCAACCGTTTCCGCTTCCGGCATTACAACAAACGCGGCAACAATGACGTGGACAAAACCGGACAAAAAATATTCTGTTACTGGAAACAAATATACTGTTTGGCAGAAAACCGGCGGCGAATGGTCGGAAATTGAAACAACAACCAAGACAACTGTTACCGTCACAGGACTTGCCGCCGAAACGGATTACGAATATATGGTTACGGCAACGATTAATGATATTCCTGAGGTGATTCTTGTTTCCGGTACATTCAAAACCCGTCAAGCCGGCGATGGTGCCGAAGTTGCCGTTGGCGCGGTTACAGACGTTAAAACAACAGTTGCGTCGAAAGTTCAAATCGGGACGAGTCAAGTCGATGCTGTTAAAGTTATATGGAAAGCTCCGGCAAATTATACCGGCGGATATAAAATTACAATTATTGCCGTTGATTCGGGAACCAATACGCCTCAAACCGGCGGAACGCCGATTGAAATTACGGTTAAACCGGGAGCAAAACTTGAAACATTTATTCCGCATTCCCAACTTACATCGGCAGCCCGTTATCAGACGGTTATTGAGGCAGACAATCAATACGCGGTTGCGTCAACTCCGACATATTTTAATTTAAATAACATTAAAAACCCCGAACCGGTTCCGATTGCCGGAAGTTCGGGATCTTCGATTTCTAAAATTGCGGCACCGACAAAATCAAGTAATTCCAATATGATCACGGCAACTTCCGCAAAAGTTTTTTGGAAAGATTCTGTAACTTCGGGGGTATTGTTGCAATATAAAATTTTGATTTATGATACGAATAAAGCGTTGATTGATTATGCTTATGTTGTTGCCGGAACGCAGGAGTATTCCATTAACGCAACATTAACACCGAAAAGTAAATACACGCTTGAGATTTATGCAGTGGCCGCCGCTGGAAAACCGAATGAGAAATTGTCTTCTAAACTGAGTATTTCCATAACTACAAACGATTATCCGCCGTCAACAGTTAAGGTGAACAGTAAGATGATTACGATTGTTACGGCAAAGGGATTAACGATTACTGAACCGAAAAAAATTCCGTCCGGTACGATTTTAAACCATTATGTTGAATACACGGATGTTGTGGATGCCAAAGGCAAACCGGATTGGAACGCTGCGGTTGTCGAACAAATTACGGACAAAACCAAATCGTTTGATCTTAACACACAATTGAAGCCGAACACACAATATTTTGTACGAATTATTTCGATCAATGCGTCCTCCTTTTCGGCGGCGACTCAAGTTGTGTACGGCAAGGAAACGAAATTTAAAACGGCAACAATTCCATTGGCAACATTGGTCAAATCCGGTTTTGCTCTTGATAATAATTACAATTATGGAGTTAAATTTGGTATTCAGTCGCCGTTTCAAAATGATACGAAAAAAATGTTACCGTCATCGCCGGAAACGTCATTCCAATACCAATTGCTTGTTGCCGATGACAAAGCGAAGATTGATAAGGCAACAGGAATGATTAGCGGTGCAAAAAACTTGGGCGATATTACAGTTACGTTAGTTAATGATTTGCGTAAACCGTATTTTATTTCCGAAGTTGTTTCCCTTTCTGAAATTGCCTCTGTTTTTGACGATTTAACGCAACTGAAATCGATTCAGTTTCAATTAATTATAACATACAATAATTCCAATTTAGGCGGAGTTTTTGCAACACTTCCATCAAAACCGTTGAAATTTACTTTACCGAAATGGTCATAAGGTAACGATTGGTCTTTAACCTTAACGTAGAGTCAACGTAATTTTTGCCTTCCTAAGAATTATTTTCCTATTTCTGTTCTGCTGGAGACGAAATGTTGGTGAAATCAGGAATTAATCAATCAATCTTACCAACATGGCAATCTATAGTAACTGTCTATTTTAATTTTTATTAGTCCTGCAAGGACTATTAAGTAAAATACTTTATTAACCGTATGCTTTAGCATACGGATAAGGCAAACACACCACAAAGTCCCGCAGGGACGA
>JAIROD010000223.1 GCA_031257725.1 Planctomycetaceae bacterium
CTTTACTCATCTTACTGACCGCTAACCCATAACGGACAAGTGAATGTAACCAACTTTCTGCTCGCGGATCATCTTTGATCGCAGTGAAATGTTCCGCTACATGTTCAAATTGTATCGCCAATTCACCTTTCGAGGACAATTGAAGCGTTTCGATCAATGCTTGCAATGCCGGATGTCCTTGAAGTTCATCGGTTGGAATGAGCGACAGATCAATCAAAATGAGTATGTACCGCAACAAGTTTTTTTCAACACCGGGTACCATTTCAATCATATCGTCCATTTCTTGTAATTCCTTCCAAGGAATGGCTCCGTGATACAAGACCACCACAATCGGATAGGGATATTTTAATTTCCCTTTAGTTTTTTTCTTGAAATTTTTATAAGACTGGACAATATAATCCAGACCGCGAACTCGAAAATGTTGATCAATTGTTGATTGATGCTCGAACAACAGGAACACTGTTGACGGTTGCCGATTTGCTTTGAAACGGGTGGAGAACCGCAAATCCCCAATGGTTTCAACCAAATCCGCGTTAATATTGATAGGCGACTCACACCGTAAATGGGCAAGATCAATCAATTGAATTATTTTTTGATCGTTGGTTTGTCTGACATAAAAAGTCATTAGATCCGACATCAATTCCGGTTCGGCGAGAAACCGCCTGACCAGTAAATCGTGAGGATGGGCAAGTTCATTATTCGTAATCGGGAACATTTTCTACTCCATTGATTGGGATTAGTTTGACGTAATTATAGATGAAATGATCAAGTTTTCTACCCAATAGGACGTTTCTAACGGGACGGGAAAATATATTTCCTTCATTAATTTACGCGGATTATTTTTGAATATTTTCTGAATAATTGCGGAATAATACTCAATTTTCCAAAATCAATCCAGTGCGATTTTATAAAAATATCATCATTTTAACGAAGCGTAACCGCAACCAAAACCGACAATCGTCAACTTAAGAATTGGAAAACAAAATATACTTCTCACGGTTCATTTCTTGCCGGACCAAGTATAATTCGTCTCGTTCGTCTTTTTCATCTTTTATGTCTCTGAAATTTTCCCTCCCCCGTTGAATTTGGTTGAACAACGGATAAAATAATAGCGATTGAAAAAAATTGAGCTGGATATCACTGACCAATGTTATGAGCATGTGTTGGAGGTGTTCGGGACAATTTTCATTTTTACCATTCCTTTAGCACATTTACATCTAACAAGGAGAATTTTCATGTCTATCAAAGTTGGGATTAATGGTTTTGGTCGTATTGGTCGTCTTGTGTTCCGCCGGATGTTAGAAACACCGGATAAATTCGATGTTGTCGGTATCAACGACCTCACCGATACCAAAACACTCGCAACACTGCTCAAATATGACAGCACCCACCGACGACTTAAAGCCGAAGTAAGTTATGACGACCAAAATATCATCGTCAACGGCAAAAAAATTCGGATTTACGCCGAAAAAGAACCGGCAAAATTGCCGTGGGGTGAAATCGGAGCCGGAATCGTTCTCGAAAGTACCGGACGATTCACCACCAAAAAATCCGACGACAAAGCCGGTTTCGATTCCCATCTCGATGCCGGCGCAAAAAAAGTCGTTATCAGTGCTCCGGCAAAAGGTGCGGATTTGACCTGCGTTTGCGGCGTCAACGACGATAAATTGAACGCATCCCAAAAAACCGTTTCAAATGCCAGTTGCACCACAAACTGTCTCGCTCCGGTTACCAAAGTTATCTTGGAGAAGTTCGGGATTGTCAAAGGTTTAATGACAACCGTTCACTCTTACACCAATGATCAAGTGGTTCTGGATATTCCGTATAAAAATATCTATCGCGGTCGGGCTGCCGCACTGAATATCATTCCGACAACAACCGGTGCCGCCGAAGCGGTTGGTGAAGTGTTGCCTGAAGTTAAAGGTAAATTAACCGGTTATTCTCTCCGCGTTCCCACTCCCACCGGAAGTTGCGTCGATCTTGTTGTCCAGACGGATAAATCTGTAACAGCAGACGCAGTCAATGCCGCCGTGAAAGAAGCCGCCGAAGGAAAGATGAAAGGGATTCTGGCGTACAATGAAGACCCCATCGTTCTCACCGACATCATCGGTGATCCCCATAGTTCTATTTTTGTACCCGAATGGACTCGCGTTGTCGGCGACAACCTGGTTAAAGTTCTCAGCTGGTACGATAATGAATGGGGTTACAGTTGCCGCGCTGTTGATCTCATTGAAAAACTCTCGAAATTCTAGGGGTTCAATTAGTGTTTTCTCTTTGAATCACCAAAAGATTTTGTTAAAAGATTCTTGTCCTTAGCGTCCCATTTGTCCCTAATGTTTACACAAAACGTTGGGGACGATAGGGTCTGAAGGAACAAGAATTTTGTAAAACAAATTAGTAAAAATAAGAATCCTTTACGCGAACGGATCATCAATAGTTGGTTCCTGTTTCGTTTTGTTGATTGTAACATTTATCGGAGTGTTGATTTTTCGGACAAGAATATTGATTCCGTCCACGCTCGTAACAATAACAGAGTCGCCGGGTTCAATTGATTCCGATTCACTGATTGCGTTGAGCCGTTTTCCGTCGATCTCAATTTGTCCGCTGAACATCATTTTGCTCCTCGCCGTACCTTGTTTTCCGACAAGTTGTTTAAGAGCAATGAGTTCCGTATTGGGTTGCAGAGCCGGGTCTTCTTCCGGTTGAAGAAGGATACGGTGTCCCATCATGGTGTTGGGCCAAATTTTGAAAGCAAACCAAAGAAAAACAGGAATACTAACCGCTACACCAAACATAAAAAGTCCGCCGAACAACGGACTACTCTGAAACGCAAGAACAATACCGGCAAGCAAGGTAGTTGCCGACAAAAACGCCAGAATACCGCCGAAAGGAATAAATATTTCCAAAACGGCAAAAAATAGAGATAACCCAAGAAAAATCAACGCCCAAAACCAAAAGTCCATCGTTATTATTTATTATTTAAAATAATTCAAAACATTAAAATACGGAAATTCATCATACCAACAAGACGGTCAACGTATTAAAATATTAAAACCAACCCGATACCTTGTCAATCTGTCTGTTTTATTTTTTTTACGACATACATATACTTACTTAGATCAATGCAAACAGAAGACGATTTAAAATTGTCCGATTCCCAGTTGGAAGCGTTTCTTCATAAAAGCGGTTTTCCTGAGAAGCTTGTCTGGTATTTTGAACAATTGCCGTCGAAAATCGGTTATTCGGTGGAGACGATTCTTGATTGCGGCGGTGGAAACGGAGAATACCTTGATCTGTTACTTAAACAATTCCCAAACGCACAAGGAACTCTTGTCGATTCCGCACAATTTATGCTGGATCAAAACAAACCTCACCCCAGAAAGCAGCTTATACTTGGCAATCTCGACGACTTGTCAAATTGCGTAAAAATAGAAAATAGGGGGGGGGGGGGGGATAGGCAATTTGACTTGATTTGTTTCTCTGACGTGTTGCATCATTGTATTAGCCCGACTTATCAGGAAACCCGTAACTTACAAACCGCCATTTTAAAAAACGCGAAAACATTGCTTTCACCAAACGGCAATATTATTGTTTCAGAACGAATCGTCAATTCATGGTTACCGTATGACTATTCGACAAGATTGATTTATAACCTCACCCGCAGTAAATCAATTGCAAGCATCATCAAATTACTCGGAGCCAATACCGCCGGTGTTGGTGTTGCATTTATGTCAAGAGGACGATTTGAAAAATTATGTAACGACGTTGGATTGACAATAATTGAAGAAACTTTAATTAGCGAAAACAAAAAATATTCAATAAAATCAATCTTGACAACATCTGTGCGATATTTCGGTCTTGGAATAAGTTCATTAACGCATCGCTTATTTCGATTGACTATGAAATAATTCAAAACGACTGAAGTTACAGAAAGCAGGAGACCGGTGATTATTTTGCGAGTGTTCAAGCAATGATTTTGCGGAGTTTACGGTCTTTTTTTGTTGTGCCGTTGTTTTATTTTTATCCTTTATTTTATTTGATGTTTTTAGATCATTTTTTCCATTTTGTTGTGGAACCGTTTGATTGGCAGCATACAATAAGTGCGACGATTGCGCTTTTTGTGTTGCTTGATGTTGTAGGGGCAGTACCGGTATTTCTCACAATGCAGAAACACGGCATGATGATACGTCCGTTCAAGGTGGCATTTTACACCTTTTTGTTTATGACGGTGTTTCTGTTTGTGGGTAAGTGGATGTTACAGTTGTTCAATGTTGATGTCTCCTCTTTTGCGGCGGCGGGTGCGATTGTGGTTTTTATCATTTCGGTGGAGATGGTGTTCGGAGTCAAGGTTTTCAACAATGAACAAGCGGCTAATGAATCCGGTTCTTTTTTTCCGGTTGCGTTTCCTTTGATCGCAGGTCCCGGAACCCTTACCGCAATTCTCTCCATGCGTGCTGCCTATGACTATGTTAATATTCAGATTGGTATTTTTTTGAACGTGATTATCATTTATATTGCAATAAAGTATATGAATCGTTTTCAACAAATATTCGGAGAAGCCGGTATCTCTGTACTGCGAAAGTTATTTGGTATTATTTTAATGGCAATGGCTGTTAAATTATTTACGTCAAATATTGCCAGCCTTGTAGGAACAACTATTGCAAATTAAATCACATTTGTGTAAAACCGCTCAATAGGACCACTGGCGGTCAGGAATAATTGTCTTGCAATTAACAAAACTTGAGTTATTAAAATTAGATCGACATGTTTGTTTGTGGATGGCGGTTTGGAATTTACCGAACGTTAACGGCGTGGGCTTGCCCCGCATTGTTCGACTTGACACCAAAACACGGTGTGAACCCCGTCGTTAACTATTAACTATTAATTAAATAGGTTGAAAATAAAAAATTGAATTATG
>JAIROD010000231.1 GCA_031257725.1 Planctomycetaceae bacterium
AACAGTTTTGACAACAATAATTATTTGTAACAATCCTTTAGGAATTGTGCATAAATTAAATAATAGCCGTTTGTTTAAAAGAATGCAAGACCGACGTAATCAAAAAGGTGAAAATCACACCCCTGTAAAAAACGGATTTATACATTTTACATTTATTAGACCTTTTCTCTAACCGTAATATATCAGCGGAATTTGCGAAAACGTATTGGATTGCTTTAACAAACCTTATTTTCACCTTATTTTCTTAACTAAACAACCTCAGTTGCGAACAACAACAACAACAACAAACCTTATTACCTTATTGTTCCTTTTTTTAATAAGGTAATAAGGTTGATTGTAGGGAGTCCTTGGGGCTACTAAGGTTGTTTTGTTTGAAAAATAAGGTGAAAATAAGGTTTTGTATAAACTTGCTTTGAAAATTCCACTGATATATTACCTCTAACCTAACAATAGGGCATCTTTCATAATTCAATTTATTGACCGCGAAGAGGAGACCAACAACGATTACAAAATAGACAATTACGCTTGCGAGAGCTTGCCTTATCATTCTATTCCCATCAATATTCAATGAGTTGTACGGCATCGACAATAACGTAACCGGTTGTTTCTGCGTTTGAAACAGTAATTGTTGCCGTTTTATCAAATGAAAATGTTCCGAGTTGTACGAAAAGATGATCAATGGGCGGTTTTTTCGTTTGATCAATCTTAACAATTGTTTCACCGTCACGGTGTGTAATTCGTATCGGAACCGCCGTTGAACGATTCGGATTCGGCGTGTAGGAAATCCGAACGCCATAATTACCCGGCTTTGTAATTTTGAACGAAAATTCAGCAGACTTATTGCCTTTGTCTTCGTTGGTGTCGTGAAGGTAATCGACTCCAACAAATTTCGGCATCGACAAACTGCTCTCCCAATGGCCAATCAGTTTGGCTGAATCATTATCGAGAACAATTCCACCCAATTGGTCTGCGTCAACACCGTTGGAATTATTTTTTTGTTCCGAATAAGACAAACGTTGACCATCTTCGATGAGATGTTTTTTAAGTTTTTCGTAATCGAGTTTCTGTATGTCAACATTTTCATTTATTGCCAAAACAGCGGCGGTTGCTGCGCTTTGACCGAGAATCATAAACACCGGTTCCATACGGATTGAACCAAATGCAATATGTGAACTGCTCACACAAACCGGTACAAGCAAATTCGTACACTGTTCCCGTTTCGGTACGATAGAACCAAAATCAATCCCATAAGGTCCTCGCGGTGAAACGCCAATATCTCCTTCATTCTGAACCGTTCCTTGCGGAGTGATGTAACGCCGGACATTGTGTGAATCCAACGCGTAAGACCCCAACCCAACCGGTTTCGGACAACGCCGTTTCGCCATACAATCGAGTTCCGTTGTAACATATTCGCCCGTCATACGCCGCGCTTCACGTACATAAATTTGATGAGGCCAATTGCCGTTGTCGGTAAATTCATCTTTGGCAAGACCCCATTGCGACATCTTGTTACGAACATCATCGGGAACACGTTTATCATTCGCCAGAAAATACATCAAACCTTGCTGATATTTTGTGTGTTCGGCAATAATTTCTTTCCGGCGTTCATAAGATGCGTCGGGATAATCGTAATTCATTCCGATAAAATCCGTACTAAACGGTCCATGATTATTTGTGTCGGTTTTATGATTCGGAATCCGGTCAAATTTATGAAACGTCTCACGCCAACCTGTTTCAAAAACACGTAAAATTAATTCGTAATCGTTTGGGTTATAACCTTCCGGTTTCGGAAACGGGACGCGATTGGGTTCGTGATCGGTGAGGCACATCCGAAAGCAGTAGGCTTGAACCCGATGGTCGGCTTCACCGCGAATGCCGGACTTGCTGTCGTCGATAAATTTAAGCCGCCCGCTTTTCGGATCGCCGGGAATAATGTACGGATCAACCGGTTTTTTGAACCAATGACCGTGATGCAATATTCCGACCTGATTACCATTCCACGTTTCACCGTATTGATCATTCGATTCACGCCCAACATGATAGCCCACACCGGCGGCAGCCATTAAATCGCCTTCATAAGTTGCGTCGATGAACATGTTACCTTCAAAGGTTTGACCGTCCAATGTTGTTATCGAAACAATTTTTGTGCCGTTTTTCTTAACGCCGCTTTTCCGGTCAAGCCATGCGTTACGGAAAACAGGAATGTTCTGTTCTTCAATCCATGCGTCAAAAACTGTTTCAGCAACATGCGGTTCAAAAATCCACATTGTTTTGTCATTGTGAAGCATTGCTTTGGTTCCTTGCCCGACATTGGCGTAGTCGGACATTTTCTGCCATTGCCATGATTTTTCGTTTTGATAAACTGCGTAAATCCGTTGATAAAATTCACGGGCGAGACCGCCGATGGTGTCGGTGTTACCGGAATCGGTGAATCCGAGACCGCCGCTGCTAAGACCGCCAAGATGTTGATCCGGCGAAACGATAACAACCGACAGCCCCATTTTTTTCACCTGCACCGCCGACGTAACCGCTGCGCCGCTTCCTCCGTAAATCACAACATCAAACCGTTGCGGTTCACCAAAAACAAAGACAAATTGACAAAACGAAAATACCGCAAAACAAAATGAAACAAAAAATTTTGACATAGAAACGATTTTAATTAATAGTTAATAGTTAATGATGGAGTTTACCCTGTAACTGTCTATTTTAATTTTTACTAGTCCTGCAAGGACGACACTTTATTAACCGTATGCTTTAGCATACGGATAAGGCAAACACAACACAAAGTCCCGCAGGGACGATACTTTATTGGATAAGTATATTCGATTACCGTTTGGAAATTTTTAATTGTCTG
>JAIROD010000290.1 GCA_031257725.1 Planctomycetaceae bacterium
CAATTTTTTATTTTCTGCCTATTAATTAATAAATTAATAGTTAACGACGGGGTTTACCCCGTGTTTTAGGGTTAAGTTGAACAACGCGGGGCAAGCCCACGCCGTTAACTTTCGGTAAATTCCGAAATATTAGAGATTCCCAATAAAAGGAGGACGGCGTAGAGTCTGGTACAAAAGTCAAATAAACGGTATAATATCGCCTTCAGTTTAGGTCAATTCCCAAAAGAATCATAACCGATTTATTAACTCTATTAATATTTTTTCCCATGATTAAAAACATCCTTACGATTGTGTTTTGTTATACATTTTTATCCGCAGTTGCCGTTTTCGGTCAGGTTGCTCCGAATCCGAATCAGGTGAACCTGTTCGAAAAAACAAATCTGTCTGAATGGGATTTTCATACGGACAAAGAAGATGTTACCGTTGAAAAAGTTTTTTCGTTTTCCGATAACGGAATTTTGTTGTGTCAGGGCGAACCGTTCGGATGGCTTGGAACCAAAGAAGTGTATAAAAATTTCAAACTGTCCGTTGATTACCGTTGGTCGCCCGGTGCCAAACCAACCAACAGCGGAATTTTTCTTCGCCTCAACAAACAACCGGAAAAAACTTTTTTGCCGCGTTGTGTTGAAGTTCAATTAGCATCAAAAAGTGCCGGTGATCTTTACGGATTTCACGGAATGAAACTTCCCGCTCCTGAAGGAATTGCCGAAAGTCGTGTTTCGGCACGAGATGGCGGCGAAAAATTCGGCACAGTAAACGGTCTCAAAAAAATCGCCGACCTCGAAAAAGAACCCGGACAATGGAATACATTGGATATTCTGTGCAGTAATGGTTTAATTGTTATTGTTGTCAACGGCTCTATCGTGAACTGGGTCACAAACGCCGAACAAACTCCCGGCAAAATCGGATTTCAATCCGAAGGCGGTCCCATCGAATTTCGTCACGCTGTCTTAAATGTTTTACCCTAGTGAACTTCTAAAAACCTATTTTTAGACGGAATTACCAAAATTTTCAGAATTGACCAATGGAGATTCATTGATTTATTTTACCCGCGAAGGAACACAAATTTTCACGAAAAAAATTAGCGGACATTCGTGAAAGTTCGTGGACAAAAAGACTACTGAATAATTACAATAATTAAAATAATTACAATAATTAAAATAACAATTTTAACGGCTAAGAACAAGAATATGGAAGAACCACAACAACATTCAGAAAACGAACCAACCGCCTCTCCAACTGATTTTGTGATCGAACCGGCAACAACCGAACCGATGACTTCGAATCATTTACCGGATTCGGAAGATTGGAATAAATATTCCTCAATGTCGTCTTCGTCTCCCTCTTCGCCGTTTGATGAGGAGTTGCAGGATCAGCAACAGCCGATACGGTTACGTCGCCGGATTCCGGTGTTGTTTCTTGTTCTCGTATTTCTTGCGGGAGTGCTGACGATTCCTTGGCTTGCGGAACAGGTTGCGTATTCGTTGAATCGCGGAGCGGAACGCGCGAAAGCGGATGTTGCCCGAAAACTCCTTGCGGAACTTCCTGCTCCGGAACAACGTATTCCATGGGTTGCTAAAGTTGTTGCGCCGTGTGTGGTTGGTATTCGAACACTTGCACCGCTTGGATATGACGGAATTGGCGTGGATGTTGGCAGCGGAGTGATTGTTGATGCTCAGGGATACATTTTGACCAACCAGCATGTCGTTGCCAACGCTCTAACAATTATGGTACGATTAAATGATGGGCGTGAGATTGAAGCCCAGACGATTGGTCGGGATCAGGCTACCGATTTGGCGGTTCTGAAAGTTAAAGAAACTAATCTTGAGGCGATTACGTGGGGTGATAGTCGGCAAATCGAAGTGGGTGATCTGGTTGTTGCGATTGGAAATCCGTATGATTTAAGACAAACGGTTACGTCGGGAATTATCAGTGCGACGGAACGATATAATCCGATTCCGTCCAGACGATGGGTTCGGGAGTTTTTGCAAACCGATGCCGCCATCAATCCCGGCAACAGCGGCGGTGCTTTAGTCAATCTAAAAGGAGAATTGATCGGTATCAACACCGCAATCTTTTCCGAAACAGGCGGTAATCTAGGAATCGGTTTTGCTATTCCGAGTACTCTTGCCCAAAAAGTGTATGAAGAAATTCTCAAATATGGAGAGATGAAACACGGTTGGCTTGGTCTGTCTATGGGACCGACTCCCAATCGTCAGGCGGAAAGTCCGCGAGGTGTTGTTGTTACGGGCTTTTTACCCAATTCACCGGCACGGGATGCCGGAATTAAAATCGGGGATATTATTCTGCGATGGAATGAAACGGAAATTAATGACCCGTTGCAGCTTTCACATTTGGTTGTTCTCTCCCGACCGGGTGAGACCGCCGCCGTCGAAATTCGCCGGAAAGAAAAGGTAATCAAAATCGAAATCACTCTCGGAATCCGCCCCGTCGAATTATAGTTGAACATCTCTCATCATTCAATTTTTTATTTTATGCCTATTAATAGTTATAGTTAATAAACGACGGGATTTACCCTGTGTTTGGGGGTTAAGTGTAACAACGCGGGGCAAGCCCGCGCCGTTAATGTTCGGTCAATTTTGAATTATGAGAGATTCTCTGGGGACTACTGATTCCGAAAATCGTTAATTCCCAAAATCGTAAAAAACTCAAACAAACAAATAAACGTAATATATCAGTGAAATATTTTTTTTTAACTATTCAGTCGTTTACTCCGAATGACCACCCCTAGCCCCTCCGAAGGAGGGGAATCATTCCCCTCCTTCGGAGGGGCAGGGGTGGTA
>JAIROD010000292.1 GCA_031257725.1 Planctomycetaceae bacterium
GTTAGGGACGACATCTTGGTAGAAAACGGTATAACAAAATGATCCGCGTCCCGTAGGGACGCAATATTGGTGAAATTTATGCTTGGTGTTTTTCTACCAATATTTCGTCCCTAACGGGATGTGCGTTTTTAATCGACATCATTTTCTACCAAGATGTTGTCCCTAACGGGACAGAAAAAGGAACATTGACCGCGACTGAATAGTTACGACTTAACAACAAAACACTCCCTAACTATTTCACCAGTTCTTTAAGCACTTGATCCGTTGAAATATTTTCTGCCTGACCTTCAAAATTGAGAATCATTCGGTGACGAAAAACCATTGGGGCGAGAGTTTGGAGGTCTTCGCGGGAGACATTGAAACGCCCATCCAGAATCGCGTTAATTTTGGCACCCAGCAACAAGGCTTGGGCTCCGCGCGGACTGGCACCGAATCGAATATATTTTTTGACAAACGGAGTTGCGTTAGGGTGATCGGGATGCGTTCCCATACAAAGCGCAACCGCATAACGGACAATTTCATCAACTACCGGAACTTCTCTTGCAAGTTTGCCCATTTCGAGAACACGATGTATCGGAAATGTCGATTCAATTTTGGGATTGGCAGAGGTTGTTGTTCGGTCAAGAATGCTCACCATTTCATCCATTGTCGGAAATGGAACAATAATTTTACAGAAAAACCGGTCGAGCTGTGCTTCCGGTAACGGATAAGTTCCTTCCATTTCAAGCGGATTTTGAGTTGCCAACACGAAAAACAAATTTTCAAGCGGATGAGTTACACCGCCCACGGTAACCGAATGTTCCTGCATCGCTTCGAGCAACGCCGATTGTGTTTTGGGAGTCGCCCGATTAATTTCATCCGCCAGAACAATATTAGCAAAAACCGGTCCTCGTTGAAATTCGAATTGCCGATTGCTCTCGTTTTTTTCGCCCATAATATTGGTTCCCGTCAAATCGGCAGGCATTAAGTCCGGTGTAAACTGAATACGGGAGAATTTACCTTCCACCGCTTCCGACAATGTTCGGACAAGCAATGTTTTTCCAAGTCCCGGAACCCCTTCAAGAAGAACATGACCGCCGGCAATCATTGCAATAATCGTATTTCGTATGACTTCGCTTTGACCAACCAATACACGGCTAATCTCTGTTTCAAGTTTTCGGACATCGTCACAAAATCGCTCAAGACGGTTACGTAATTCTTTTTCTTCAGACATGGAAATTCGGAAAAAAATGGAATTTGGGAAAAAAATAAGGTTAGAGAGAAAGCAAATCGAAAGACAATATTACCCTCTGAATAGTTTTACAGTATATCAGACCTTTTTTTCAAACTCTATATTAATATAAGAGTTTTAAGAAAAAAAATCCCAAAGCGTTGCGGTGATTTTACATAGTTGGGAATCTCTCATCATTCAATTTTTTATTTTCAACCAATTAGTCAATAGTTAACGACGGGGTTTACCCCGTGTTTAGAGGTTAAGCCGAACAACGCGGGGCAAGCCCACGCCGTTAACTTTCGGTAAATTCCGAACTATTAGACTATTAGAGATTCCCAGATAAAACCACACAAATTAGTGTTCCAAAACAATAAATTTAGAAGCGGCTGAATAGATACCAAAAAAGATCGCTTGATTTTTGGAGCCGGAATCATTAAACTTTGGCATTTTAGAATTATTAAAAAAAGTTAGCAATAAAACGCGATGCGAAAGAAAATTCTTCAAATTATTCCGACCTTAGATCGTTGTGGAGCGGAAAAACAGATGGTTCTTTTGTCCACTCATCTCCCTAAAGACAAATTTGAGGTTGAAGTTATTGTTTTAACACGAAGCGGTGCGTTTGAAGAAGAACTTACTGAAGCAAATATTCCAACAACACTAATCGGGAAACGTTTAAAATTTGACCCTTTTGCCTTAAACCGTCTCAAACGTAAAATCAGAACATTCCAGCCTGATCTGGTTCACACTTGGCTTTTCGCCGCCAACGCTTATGGTCGGAAAGCGGCAATTGATTGTGGTGTTCCACATATTGTTGCAGGGGAACGTTGTGTTGATTTGTGGAAAAGTTGGTATCATTTTTATATTGACCGCCGGTTTGCCCAAAAAACAGACCGAATTGCAACCAATAGCGAAGGAGTTAAAGATTTTTATGTTCAACACGGTTTGCCGGCAGAAAAATTTGTGGTGATTCCCAACGCCGTTTTGCCGTCGGAAACAATAATTGCTTCTTCGATTTCTATTTCCGCAAAAGAAATTCTTGAAGAAATAGGAGTTACGAATTTTGAACCAAACGGCGATTATGTACCGGTTGTTCATTCGGAATATGATTCGGAACGAAAAACTTTTCTTCCGATTGCTCCTGAGTTACGTTTTCGGCAACCGCCGTTTATTATTGGAATCGTTTCCCGGCTTTGGCAGCAAAAACGAATCCAAGACCTGCTTTGGGTTTTTGAAACTCTTAAATTCGTCAACTTAAATTTTCACGCTATTATTATTGGCGATGGTCCGGAACGTGATATGTTGCTTCGGTTACGCGATCAGTGGGAACTCTCGGATTGCGTCCATTTTCTTGGTCAGCGTGACGATGTTCCGCGATTTATGACCAATTTTGATGTTTTACTGAATGGCAGTGCTTATGAAGGGCAATCCAATTCCATTCTTGAAGCAATGGCAATGGGTATTCCTGTTATTGCAACAGATATCCCGGGCAACCGTGATTTGGTTATTGATGGTGTAACAGGTTTGCTGGTTCCTGACAGTGCTGGAGATTTCCGGTTTCGCCGACGAACCTTTGTTGAGAAAACGATTTCATTACTTGAAAACGTTGAATTACGAAAAAAAATGGGAACGGCGGCAAAAACACGAATTGCCGAACATTTTACTTTGGAACAAATGATCCAACGATATGCAGAACTTTATCAAACACTTTGTACCAACCTTGATTCCGATTCTCAATCCTAGTCATAAATTTATCGTTAGCGTTATTTATTGATGTGAATGGTTAAAAAAAACTGTTATTGGAAAAATACGGCAAAATTTTTAGAAAAAAATTCTAAACAAGATTGTTGACGGTTGATTTTGTTTTGAGTAAAATCACGTTTACTTTTTAGGGTACCTCTAATAATTCAATTTTTTATTTTCTGCCCATTAATTAATAAATTAATAGTTAACGACGGGGTTTACCCCGTGTTTTAGGGTTAAGTTGAACAACGCGGGGCAAGCCCACGCCGTTAACTTTCGGTAAATTCTGAATTATGAGAGGTTCCCACTACTTCTTAATAGGCAATAAATACTTCTTAATAGGTAATTAATACTTCTTAATAGGCAATTAGTACGTCTTAATTGGCAATTGAGAAGTATTAATTGGCAATAAAGAAGTATTAATTGACAATTAAGAAGTCTTAATTGGCAATTAAGAAGTCTTAATCGGTAATAAAGAAGTATTAATCGGCAATAAAGAAGTCTTAATTGGCAATTAAGAAGTCTTAATTGGTAATTAAGAAGTATTAATTGGCAATAAAGAAGTATTAGTTGGTCGTTAATACGTCTTAAATTGGCAATCCATAGTGGTAACTACTCAGTCACAGGGGCAATCTCGGCGAGTGGTTGCCTGCCATCGAATGACCAATTTACTGGATAATTACAAAATAAGTAAGATTGGTAAAATATTTGTATTATACGGGATATATCTTAGAAGGAAAAACCAATAAAACTTTATTTGCAGATGTTCGATGTAAAGTGATAACGGGAGGAGGGTGTCCTCAGTTGCGCTGGAAATATATCCTGCAATACAGAAAACGGCAAGAGTATTTCATGTCAACAAGGGGCAGCCGACACAAATACAGTTTCGTTAAGCACATAGAGGAAAAGCAAATGAGAAAATTTATCATGGGATGCCTCGGCGTCGTCACCGCGATTGTGGTGATACAATTCGCCCTGGCTGAAGTCAAAGCAGGCGTGTTCCAGGATTGCAGTCCGTGTGAGGAAATCTCCGAATGCAATCCGTGTGACGAGGTCTCCTGCGATCCGTGTGAAGCCATCTGCGGGACTAAAAAGTCAAAATGGTTTGTCAATGGGTATCTCGAAGCCGGATTCTTCGCCACTGAGTACGGGCAGAAGAATGTTTACTACCCCAAAACACCCGGTTACAGTCACAACAATGTTGCTTATGGTAATGGCGGCTACAGTTTTCCTTTTTGGGGGGCTACTTATAAACCGTTGCAAAACGTCAGCAACACAGGCGGACAATTGAATCAACTGTACCTTTCGGTTGGTAAATCGGTGGACGGCAAGCACGGTTGGGATTTTGGAGGAACCGTTGATTTTACATTCGGTACTGATGCCGGACTCGTCCAATCCGCCGGTTTGGAATACAGTGCGGGACATGGACCGGATTCGTGGGGAACAGGCGATTATTACTCCGCGTTTGCCCAAGCGTATTTTGAAGCCGCTTACAAAAAATGGAATGTTAAAGTCGGTAAAGTTTATGCTCCTTTTGGAAGCAATGGTTATCAATCAACAAGCCGATTCTTCTACTCGTTAGCGGATACTTTCGCGTTTGTTCCTGCAACAGCACTTGGGGCTTATGCCACCTACACCGTCAACGATAAACTCAGTGTTTACGGCGGTTGGGTTCAACCTGATCAGTTTGGTGAAACCAGCGATAACAACGCCTTTTTGGGCGGAGCGATCTGGCAAGTTTCCAAACGATTGAATGTCCATTACGCTTTAGGAATTGGTAAAAACGATCAAGATAATGCCGACACCGATTATTTCGTCAATTCTTTGGTCGCAACCTATCAACTCAACAAAAAGTGGAAATACATCTTTGATTGGAGTTTGGCAAATTACACAGCAGGTGCAACCAATGATCATACGGGTACTTATGGTATCAACAACGAGTTGATTTATCAGTACAATTCGAAATGGGCTTTTGGTGTTCGAGCCGGTTGGGTACACGAATACAGCAGTGCGGATAACAAATACACCTTCTCTGTTGGAGCCAATTGGACTCCAACAAAGTGGTTGCTGGTCAAACCAGAATTACGTTATGACAAATATGAAGATGCAACACCATTTAATGTTGTCAATGATGCTGGCTGGTGGCGAGCACCGGAATTTTGGAAAAACGATCAATTTTCCGGCGGTATCTCAGCGATTGTAAAATTCTGATCAAACGTTTTTCTTGCACTACGAAAAACGATTTAATGATGAAAAGCCTGCCTTTTGGTAGGCTTTTCGTCATTTTCCGTTTACTGTATCGCCCTTTGAATTCGCCATTGTCTCCATTATTAACTATTAACTATAAACTATTAATCGATTATAATTATTACTTCCGTAAACTATTAACTCTTAACGATTAACTAAAAAAAATGTCTGAAAAATCAATTGATTACCAAAAAGACCTTACCTTTGAACAAGTCTGGGCTAGTATCCAAAAACTAGGCGATAAAATCGAACGCCTAACCGAGAAATATGACACGATCTTCGAACGTGAACGTCAAGAACGGGAAGAACGCGAAG
>JAIROD010000307.1 GCA_031257725.1 Planctomycetaceae bacterium
TAATACATATTACGAATCAACCCTTGAAAATCCCGAAATGAAATTTCCAAAGATTCCGTTTCTTTTTTGGTTTTCGTTTCCATCGTTTTACGTTTTTATTGTTTATTACAACAAATTACATTTGGGCATCTCTCATAATTCAATTTTTTATTTTCCGCCAATTAATTAATAGTTAATAGTTAACGGCGGGAGTTACCCCGTGTTTTAGGGTTAAGTCGAACAACGCGGGGCAAGCCCACGCCGTTAACTTTCGGTAAATTCTGAATTATTAGAGATTCCCATAGCTTTTTCCATAATTCCTTGATTGATACAATATTAAGAAATGACATTACGGTATTATAATGATTTTGTATTCCATGAGACAAGACCAAAATGGGCGATTTTGGGGAAAGGGAAGAAAATTTCTTAATCAAGTGAAATTAGGACACTTAGCACTACAAATATCTCCAACTCATTCGAATTGGTCGGATGTGCGGACTTTCCAATGTGGATATTCGTTTTGATTTTCCTGTGACGGTCTTGATTGTGTTTAGCTCTCTAGCCCGTAAGCTAAAGCATACGGTAAAGTGTCATCCCTGCGGAACTGAATAGTTACGATCAAAAAAACGAATTGAATATGTGATACCCCCGGATGATGACGAACAATGCTCCCACAAACGGAAAACGCTTCCGTTAAACTCCCCACACGGTAATTATGGAAAACGCCGATGCAGTAGTTCTTCGAACGGTTGATTTCAGCGAAACAAGCCTCATTTTAACCCTTTTTACTCGTCAATTCGGTAAAATTGAGGCATTGGCAAAAGGTGGACGACGTTTGAAAAGTCCTTTCGAGTCTGCTCTTGACATACTCGCCCGAATTCGTGTATCCTTCCTTCACAAAAAAGGGGACGTACTCGATTTGTTGACGGAAGCCAAACTCGTTAAACGATTTCGTGTGGTCGAATCAAATCTTGCTGGTTTGTTTGCAAGTTATTATGTTGTTGAACTGGTTGACTCCCTCACCGAAAAGGATGATCCCAATCCGGCAGTTTATGATTTGACCGTCAAAATGCTCAACCGACTCGAACAAGGAACATTGTTAATGCGAAGCCTGATTCGTTTTGAAGGTCTATTGTTGAAAGCAATCGGTCAACAGCCATCGCTTGGGAATTGTGCGGAATGCGGGGCGGTTATGAACGATACGGAACAAAAACGAGTTGCATTCGGATACCTTGACGGCGGCGTACTTTGTTCCCGATGCGCCGAAACATTACGCCGAACAGGACACGGACAATTTTTGACCTCCCTCTCCGCCAACGCATTACACGGAATGAAACAATTAACCGATCCGCGTGATATAACGGAAAATTGGAAACGGCTCGCACTGGAACGAAACACTCAGAATGAAATACGAGGATTGCATAACTATTACTTCAGTCATCTTCTCGGAAAAAGACCACGCTTATACGACTGGCTTAATTTCATCGCTCAAAATGATAAGGAAGAAATTTTGTCCCATTAGTTCCCATTGCCCCAATGTCCTGAATGTCCCGTTTTTAAGAACATTTTTTACGAACATTTTTTAAAAACATTAGGGACGATAGGAACTGACGATAGGGACGAATGGGACATAGACAATAACTTTAACTTTGAATCCAATATGCAAAATCACAATCGGATATTTTTTGGTGTTCTTTTATTTTCGACCATCTTGTTGGCAATAACAGGTTGTAAAAGCATGTCATCGGATTCGGGACATTGGTTCACACCGAATGTTCGCGGTCAGGCTCCCGCGTGGAACGGCAACACGAATCCCGATGCTTTTTCAAGCACTCAAGTTGTTGCGGTTCCTGCAACACCGGTTTCGGTTCCGACCAATGTTGTTCCGTCGAATCCGTTTGCGCCTAATTCGGATGCACGTCCGGCGACGTTGCCCGAACAACTTGCGCAACCTGTTTACCGACAAGTTCCTCCGCCGGTCTCTGACCCATTTCTGGTTGCATTGCCTGCGGAATCAACTCCGTCAACATTTTCGGCAACCGTTCCGAATCCGGCGATTATGAATCCGGCGATTCCGAATCCGGCGATTCCGAATCCGACGGTTCTGAATCCGGCGGTTCCGAATCCGGCAGTTCCTTCATCTGTCCCATCAGGTTTGGATGTTCCATTGACAAACGATCTTTGGACATCGAAAGTTGCGGCGACATCGCAACCGGTTGTTCAATCTCATCCTTGGGATTTACCGGCGGGGCATGTTCACGCCGAACCGATTCCGACAACAGTTTCACCGATCAGCGATCCTTGGGGATTGGGAAATCCGACAGATCTTCAAAATGCGGTTTCGATTGAACAACAGGCGAAATATGAGGAGGATGAACTGGAGAAAGCCCGACTTGAAGAGTTGGCAACCGCTCGTCACCAAAAAATAATGCCGGAATATCTCAAACCGCTTCCGAAATGGAATGGTCCTTTTGAATCGCGTGAGCAAAAACAAACGATTGAGCAGGATATTATTCGGCAGGTTGGATATTCCGAAGAAAAACCGAAAAGTTTTGACGCATTGCCGGTTTATGATTGGGAAAAAGAAGAACAAAAAGGATTTGATTGGTCGGTTCTTGATCCGGTTAATTTTTTTACCAAAGTCCGTGATTGGGTTGGTTTGGGACCGGACGAAACCAAAGCAAACGCCGCAATGAAAAAAGGTCGTGAACTTCTGCTGGCTACACCGGATTTGAAAGACCGTAAAAAATGTCTTGAAGCGGCAAAACTGTTTTCGGAAGCCGCCAAACGTTGGCCCGATTCACTGTTGGAAGAGGATGCGTTGCATCTTGCGGGTGAATGTTATTTTTTCGGCGAGGATTACACGCGGGCAATGAGATCCTATCAAAAACTTTTGATTAAATATCAGCATTCAAAACACATTGACAATGGAGTCCGGCGTTTGTTTATGATTGCGCGATATTGGGAGTTGGAGGATCGCCGCGGAGTTTCGTCGGTTAATATAACGGAAAAATCGCGTCCGACCTTCGACACGTTTGGCTATGCCAAAAAAGCATACGAAACCATTTTTATCAATGATCCTAACGGTCCGATTTCTGATGATGCGGTTATGGCATTGGCGACGGCTTATTTGTTGAAGGGGCGTTACAAAGGCGATGACAATTACAATCACGCCGCTTATTATTACAATTTTCTACGTGAAAATTATCCGCTTAGTAAACATATTACGAGAGCTCATGAATTGGAGTTGGAGGCGCGAACCAATGCTTATATGGGTGCCGAACACAGCGGGACCACGCTTGACGAAGCTCAGAAATTGGCGGACATCACGCTTCGGCAATTTAGTTCTGAACTGGGCGAGGGTGAAAAAGAAGAAATTCTTGAGATGAAGGAAGGCATCATCCAACGTCAAGCGGAACGGGAATGGACAATGGGACAATTTTATGACAAAAAGCAATATTATGGTTCGGCAAAATTGTATTATGAAAAATTGCTGGACAAATATCCTCAAACGGAATACGCCGAAAAAGCGAGAGTACGGCTTGAACAAATTCAGAACAAACCGGATCAGCCTGATCAACTTGATTTCCTCAAAAAAATCTTCCGACCAAGAGGAACATAAATCGCCGTTTTTTGGTGCGGGCATTTCCACTTTTGGTAGTTACCATCGCCAATTGGTAATTTCTAATAATTCAAAATTTACCGCAAGTTAACGGCGTGGGCTTGCCCCGCGTTGTTCGACTTAACCCTAAAACACGGGGTAAACCCCGTCGTTAACTATTAATTTATTAATTAATGGGCAGAAAATAAAAAATTGAATTA
>JAIROD010000336.1 GCA_031257725.1 Planctomycetaceae bacterium
GCGGGCGGAAGTCCGACCAATGTTTGATGTGGAATGACCGGCGGTATTGTTCGCGGTTTCATCGCAATTGGAGATTGACACGAAATTTCAGGATCACGATAAAGCAGAATTTTGTTACCGAATGAATCCAGCAGATAAATTCCGTAATTATTCGCGTGTCCTTTATTCATACCGCTGAACGCATCATAAGCGACGAGATAAAAATCTTCACTGATCGGAAACGGTTGACCGTAATTGGCGGAATCAGGACTATGTGTACGGTTTTCGACTTCAGGAAACGGTTGTTCCGGTGTAACACGCCGCAACGGAGCCATCGCATCACCGCCTTCTTCGTCATCGGGAACATTCGGGTCAAGCAAAATAATGGAACCGAAATATTGCGTGTGATGTCCTTGTGCGGTTCCAATGAGTTTATGCGAATTGGGAATAGGCCGAAAAGATGTTTCAAAATGTGGTCGGGAATGTTCGATTTCCGAATAATTTCCCTGAATCGCACGCGGATCACGTCCGTCAGGATAGGTAATCCAAGGATGATGCGCCTGATTGAAACCGCGATCAACATAATCCCATCGTGTATAAACAATCATTCCGTTACGGTCAACCGTCGGAGCCCATTCATTCGTTTCATGCGGACTAAGCATCACAATATTGTTACCGTCCGGAAGCATCGAATGAAGCGTGTAACTCGGACACGGACGACCATGACAACGCCCAAAACCGCCGCGACGCTCCGAAATAAACACAATGCGGCCATTCGGTAAATAACACGGATCAATATCATTCCATTGTCCATCGGTTAATTGTACAAGATTGGAACCGTCCGTGTTGATTTCAAAAAGATGATAACAATTATTTTCCGTCCAACGATAAGAATGTCGCGGTTCCGAAGTATCGGCGGCGGCAAACAGAATTTTCGTAGCATCAAACGAAAGAGCCGGCGCAAGATAACCCCATGCCGTATCAAGTTTTTTTCCTTTCAAACGTTTTGCATTGTGAACGATACTGTTTTCGAGTAAATTCTTCACGGTTCGTTTTGCCGGATCAAACGCATTTTCGAGAACGAAAATTCCGCCGCCGGAAACCGCGTGAAAACCGAAAAACTGATCAACCATGTGATTACCTTGTTTTTCCGGTTCGGGATTGTAATGACGTTTGACAAATAGAATATTGGAAAAATCAAGCAACGGATTTTGCAACGCAATCTTTTCACGCAGCGCAACAATTTCAGCAAACTGTTTTATTGAATCGTTGGTGTTATCGTTGGCGTTTGCGCTAAGCCGTTCCAGTTCTTTTGTTTCATTTTCAAATTTTGGTGCGTCGGGTAAATTTTTGAGAAATTCGAGCAATGCTTTTGTTCGACGCAAAACGACATCAACCGGATTTTGGTCTGTAGGTAAAAATGTTGCGTCTGGACGTAACGCTTGAGCGGCACGTTTGGGGTCAATCTTTTTTTTCAGTTCCTGCTGAATTGCAACATATTCGCACGTGATTTCATCGGTTCGCTCTATAATATTTCCGTTATTGTCACGCAAATTGACGGTTGGCATAACAGTACGAATACCGGTCAGACCGTTGTGGTCGTATTCGATTTTAGCATCTGCCCAATCGGTGTGGTCGTGAGCGTAACCTTCGGGACCGGTTTCGACAACAAGCCGAATATATTTATTATCGGATTGAAACGGAATTTCGCAACGTTTTGCCGATTGCCCGCCAACCATGAAACCGCTGCGCCAAACTTGTTTGTTGTCGAGAAAAACAATAAATTCCGCATGACCGTTTTTACTGACTTCGTCGTCAATACCAACCATTGCGGTGAATTGTCCTTTGGATTGCGGCAAATTAAAAACGATTTCACCGGGGGCGTGATGTCCGACACCGCGTTGAAATTTTTGACCGGCAATAGAGAGCTGATTACCGCCGACAGATTTTTTGGACATTGTTTTTTGCCAACCGCAAGTTGTTTGCGTCAAATCGAGTTGGTCGAGAAATATCTCATCGGCAAAACTTCGGGAAAGAAAAACAAACAACACCAAAACAACCGTAGAGAAAAATACAATGTGTTTCATGACATAATTCCTTTAATAATAGAGGGTTAAATTATCTAACAATTATTGCGTTATTGAATATTAATTTGTATCAATTCAATAGCGATCACGTTTGTTTATCATCAGACCAATAATCAAAAGGTAGGCAATGTTTCGCCGAAACATTTTACTAAATAACTAATACGGCGATAGCCGACTTGCCCCTGTGTGCGGATGGAAATTAAAAACAACAGTGTACAACACAACGACAAACCAACCGGCGCAGGGTATTCGCGGTCTTATCGTCCTTTTTTCCTTCCCTAATGTATTAAAAAACCATTGTATTATCAATCCGCCAACTTAACAACAATTTTCATCTTTTCTGGAAAAGATTTGTGGGCATCTCTAATAATTCAATTTTTTATTTTCTGCCCATTAATTAATAAATTAATAGTTAACGACGGGGTTTACCCCGTGTTTTAGAGTTGAGTCTAACAACGCGGGGCAAGCCCACGCCGTTAACTTTCAGTAAATTCTGAATTATTAGAGATTCCCCATTAAAATCATCGTTCAGCCGTTACCTTGTGTTGCCCTTTCAGGGCGAAAGGTTGCCTCCCTCTTGATTATTGACCTCGTCTGATGTTTTTGGATTGGCGTTACGTGATGATTTCGAAGACTTCATCGCTCCAGGGACCGGGTTGCATTCTGGTGTTGACCCATGCGGCTTGGAGCGTAATACGTTTTCCGACTTCCTCTTCGGTAAAAACCAACGTGTAATGAAGTTTGGTTGAAATCACCGTTTTCCATTCGGTATCGCCCTCGAGTTTGTATCTCAGCATGTAACCGCCGTAGGTTTCATCACTGAGAAATTCGGTGGGGTGTCCGTGTTGGAGGGTGGAGGCGTAGGTATCGACCTCGTAGTGATGCAACGTCAACGCCACAAGAACCGGATTTTCCGTCGGAACAGGATGCGGGTGAGGGGCAGACCGGTGTCGCGGATGCAATCCCATCTCCTCAATACTTTGATCGGGAATATTTTCATTCCCTTCAAGTAAATTGGTGTAGAGTTGCAGAAACGCCTTGAGTGCGGCAAAAGCGGCATTTTTTTCAAGAACGGATTCACGGTTTTTGGTGGATTTATCGGAATTTTTCCGAAATTTGTCGTCGGCAGTATCCAGCAACACTCCGAATCGCCCCAGAAGCGTCATGTCCAATTGCCACTCCATAACATTGTCTTCACAATATTTGTAAATTGTTTTTGCCCACGCAAGAAAATCAGCGTCTTTGGTCGGCATATAAGGTTTTCGCGGTTTCATTGTCCTTTTTTCCTTTCTTTTTGGGTTTATAAAGTTACATAAAGGGTAAAATAATACTTCTTAATAGCCAAATAATACGTCTTAATCGACAATAAATACGTCTTAATCGGCAATCAATACGTCTTAATCGGCAATCAATACGTCTTAATCGGCAATCAATACGTCTTAATTGGTCATAAATACGTCTTAATCGGCAATCAATACGTCTTAATCGGTCATTAAATACGTCTTAATCGGTCATAAATACGTCTTAATCGGCAATCAATACGTCTTAATCGGCAATCAATACGTCTTAATCGGCAATCAATACGTCTTAATCGGCAATCAATACGTCTTAATCGGTCATTAATACGTATTAAATCGGCAATCCATAATGTATTAAATGCCCATTGTACCATCAATCCGCCAACATTGCATCCCTAGGGACGCGAATCATGTTGCAATACCGTTTTTCTACCAACATGTCGTCCCTAGCGGGACGCGAATCGTTTTGCAATACCGTTTTTCTACCAACATTGCGTCCCTAGCGGGACGCGAATCGTTTTGCAATACCGTTTTTCTACCAACATTGCGTCCCTACGGGACGAGAATCATGTTGCGATACCGTATTTTTATTTTTGTAATATATCAGTGGAATTTTTCGGAGATTGAAATTTATTTTTTACCACCCCTGCCCCTCCGAAGGAGGGGAATTATTCCCCCCCTTCGGAGGGGCTAGGGGTGGTCATTCGTAGGAAACGACTGACAAGTTAAAAAAAATATTCCACTGATATATTACAATTAATTAATTAATTAATAGGTTGAAAATAAAAAATTGAATTAGGAGACCTTCAACGGTTTTTAGAAGTTGCCTTCATTCTTTAACATTTTAATTATGATGAAACATTCTGTACAACAAATTTTAACGGTCGTTTTTTTTCTTGTGTTGGGATTATTGGGTGGTTGGGTGTTCGGGCAGGACATAACCGATCTCGAAGCAATAAAAGCAAAAGGCAAACAAACTCTCAGTTCCCGCGCTAAAAAAATTTTTGACCGTAGTCAAGTTCTCACCGCGAATGTGGTCAATGTCTCTAAAGGTGCTAAAGGTGTTGGGTCTCCAATTGCTGAACGTGAAAAATGGACAGCGATTGCGGTTTCTCCGGCATTCAAAAGAGTTATTGCCGAAGCGGAAAAATTGCAAAAAGACCCCATTCCCGAACCTTCCGAAGAAGATTACATGCGGTTTTACGAAACGGCATCCAAAACGGAAGACGAAATTAACCGCGATTACGAACATAAATTCAATCTGCGTCGTCATCGTTTATTCCGTCTTGTGTTAGCGGAATGTTTTGAAAACAAGGGTCGTTTTATCCGTGACATAGAGGAAACGGTTCTGATGATTTGCATGGAACCCAACTGGACAGTTCCTTCGGAAGATGACGGTGCCAAAAAATTTAAGGGCGAATCCAAAGTGATTGACCGTCAGATTGCCCAAACCGCATGGAATTTGGCAACCGTTCATTATTGGCTTCATAGAAAACTTTCAGGGAATATTCGTAATTTGATTAATGATTCGATTCGGGCGCGGGTGTTTAGTGTGTTTGAGGAAGCGGTGTTGACGGACAATTATGATTTGATTGCTTGGGCAAACGATGCCGGTCATACCAATGCGATATGTCATGCGGCAGTGGTTGGTTCCGCTCTTGCTCTGATTGATTCGGCGGATATTCGGGCAAAATACATTGCCTCCTCAGAAATAAATGTCGAAAAATTCCTCCAACTCTTTACAAGGGACGGTTATTTTCCTGATGGAATATGGGCGTGGAATGAGGGATTTGGTTCGACGATTCTTCTTGCCGAATTATTGTATCAGGCAACCGGCGGACGGATTGATATGTTGAGACGACCGAGTATCAAAGAAACCGCACTTTACGGAGTGCGGACGGAAATTGTGCCGGGAGTGTTCGAATCATTCGGCAATCGTTATCGCGGTGAACGTCCGGTGTTGTTTCCGGCGGCGTTTGTCAGTAAACGGTTTCAAATGGGATTGACTGAAATTGAAAATCGTACTCCATTTTTCGGTGTCGGTCCGGGACCGCTTTACATGGTGGGAATTTATTGTTTTCCTAATTCTGCAACAGAACGAAAAGGTGCTTCCTCCGGTAAGGAAGTTCCGCCGTTGGAAACATTTCGGAATGAGTTCCCGCTCAACGGAGTGATGATTCTGCGAACCGGAAAAACGGAATCCAACCCAATCGGCGTTCAGTTGAAAGGCGGCAACAACGATGAACGAAATAATCACAGTGATGTGGGGACTTATGTTGTTGCGATTAACGGAGAAGTTCCGCTCTGCGATATTGGCGCACGTTATAACCGTCGCGGATTGGTGATTGATGATCTTATGAAAAGTAATCTGGTCAATTCCTTTGGGCATCCGGTACCGCGAATTAATGAACATTTGCAAAAAAACGGCAAAGGAACGACGGCTTCGTTATTATTGCGGGAATACACCGATGAAAAAGATACTCTTAAATTCGATCTCCAATATGTTTATGACTGGAAGGATCCCAAAGATGTTAAAGAGTTAACGCGAACATTTATTTTTGACCGAACCGGTAAAGACCCTGATTCCTCCGGTAAAGCCATGTTTTCCGTGATTGACCGTTTTCGGGGACGAAAACCGGTAACATTTGAAAATTGCCTGATTACGTTTGGTCCTTTCAAAATGTTGACGGAAGACAATGAATCACCGACACGGGAACTCATTGTTGGTGAAGGCAGGCAGGCGCTTCATATTGTTGTGAGCAATGAAGTGGTTGAAATTGATAAAACAACCAATAAATTCGTTAAACGCGGTAAAGCGTTAATTTTTGAAGCGGGGGCATTAGATGAACCAATTCCGCGAGTTACAAAGGTTCCGTTCCGTTTGAGTTTTGGTTTTGAAGAACCGGTTGACGAAGTAACCTTGACCGTCAAAATCCGTCCTGCCGCGCCTTCCAAACGGAATCTTGCCAAAAATTCACCCGGAACGGCTGATCGAATTTATACTTCGCCGATTGATGATCAGGTTTTAGTGGAAGAAGTTAAAGAGCCGGAAGGGGAACCAACATCGGGCGGTGATGAGGAAACGGCGGGAAATCCGGAAGTTGCTGTTCTTCTTAAAAAATACGATGCACTGATTGACGAATTTATCAAAAACTCGCCGATTCCGATTGAAGTTCTCAAAAAAATGTCGGACGAAGAACTCAAAACTCAATTCCGACAGATCAAACAAACACACCCCATGCTCAAAACAATTCCCGACGAACAGGATGACGCAATTATTAAAATGTTGCGGAGTAAAGTCGGACAGTAACAGGAATCTCTAATAATTCAGAATTTACCGAAAGTTAACGGCGTGGGCTTGCCCCGCGTTGTTCAACTGAACCCTAAAACACGGGGTAAACCCCGTCGTTAACTAATTGCTTGAAAATAAAAAATTGAATTATTAGAGATGCCCATATACCGATAGCCGGCTTGATTCTGTGTACGGACGGAATGAGAAAATCGGGTCAACCGGTGTGACCTGATAAGTATTTCCTGATAATACACTACTGAACAGATACAAAAAATTTAGGTCAAGGATCGGTGTTATCATGTTGGTTTGTGGATTTTCACCTGAGTAAAGTTCTGGATTATTTGCAAGAATATAAGGCAATTCTTCTGCGTGTTTTTGCTACAACCGAACAATTTCTTGGCGGTGTTGATTTTGAGATTGGGATTGTTGTTCTGCAATTTGACGAAAATTCAACAGATCACGGCAAACTCAAATTTTTCTCACATATTTTTCCTGAACCGTTTTAGCGTATTGGAGGCGTGCGAGAGGCTTGCGTTCCTGAACTACGCGGAGATATTACGATTATTCTCATT
>JAIROD010000451.1 GCA_031257725.1 Planctomycetaceae bacterium
GAACAACGCGGGGCAAGCCCACGCCGTTAACTTTCGGTAAATTCCGAATTATTAGAGATTCCCTCTTTTGAGTCTCTTGAAAAAGTTTTTGCTTCAGGATAAATTAGAGGTAACTATTCAGTCGCGGTGAATGTTTGTTTTTCTGTCCCGTTAGGGACCGCCTATTGGTAGCAAACGATGTCGATTAAAAATGTTCGTCCCGTTAGGGACGGAATGTTGGTGAAATCAGGAATCAATAAATAAATCTTACCAATATTGCATCCCTACGGGATGCGGATTTTTTTATTGCATTTTTTCTACCAATATGTCGTCCCTAGCGGGACAGAAAATTCAGGAACACAACTGAATAATTACAATTAGAGAACTCAATAGGACAAAATAATCTTTAATCCAGACAATCTTTAATTAAAATAAGTTTGTGTTTGTAATTTTACCATTCCTTAATATTTTATGTTGATTGGACCCGTTTTTACCCGTGAAGTAACCATTGCGCCGCGTCGTGATTGGACGTATATTATTCGCAGTGTTTATGTCGGACTGCTTCTGTTGCTTATCGCAACAGCCTGGCTTGTGGTCAGCGGGACTCAACTCATTACCGATCCCGGCGATTTTGCCCGATTCGGCGCAATGTTGTTTCAATTTCTTGCGCCGGTTCAGTTGGTTCTTGCCGTTTTTTTCGCCGCCACTCTCGCCGCCGGTGCCGTCGGGCAAGAAAAAGAACGTAAAACATTGTTGCTGCTCTTATTGACCCGAATGTCAAACAGTGAATTGGTACTCGGTAAACTGTTCGCCGCTTTGCTCAATATTTTGATGATGCTTGCCGTTTCCGTTCCGGTTTTTATGGCAATCGCGATGCTTGGCGGAGTTTCGTATTACCAGATTGTTCGAGTCATGTTGGTCACTCTGTTCAGTATGTTGGCGTGCGGCAGTCTCGGCAGTTGTATTGCCCTTTGGCGTGAAAAAACGTTTCAGGCAATCGCAACAACAATTCTTGCGTTGGTTCTTTGGATTGGCGTGTGGGAAACAATCGCCATTTCCCTTCCCAACGGATTAAATGTTGCCGTTTTATTTAGTCCGTGGAGTGCGGTTGTTGTTGCGTCCAGACCGGCAATTGATGTTTCAACAATCTCTTTCGGTACGGCAATCGGAGCCGTTTTGGGACCAATTCAACATTTTCTGATCATTTGCGGTTGCCTTGTTCTTTTGATAAACGCGGTTGCAATTGCTTTGGTTCGAGTTTGGAATCCGTCCCGTGAAGCTCGGTCAACAACCCTCGAAGAAGAGACATGGCATAAAAAGAATGTCGAACAGAATGTCGAACAAACATTGGCGGAATCGCTCACGGTGGACGCTGTTTCAAAAATTGAAGAAAACCAATGGACACACGAATTGACCGTCGAAAAACACCGTGAAAACCAACCCCTCAACCCCGCCGCGATTGCCGCAGAACCGGGTCGGATTCGCCATACATGGAATAACCCGATTATTTGGCGTGAAATGATGACCCGCGCCTATGGTCGGCGGATTTGGGTGATCCAATTGGGTTTTCTGGCGTTTTTTGTAATTTGTGCGTGGACACTTCATTCCGTCTTGGCGGAAAGTATGGCGATTACGGTTGCACAACTTGCCGGTCCCTTAGTTCCGTTGTTCCTGCTTTCACTGGTGTTGGTCAATGTGCAGGCAATTACATCGCAAACATCGGAAAAAGACGGCGGAACATTTGACCTGATTCTTGTAAGCGATATTACACCCAAAGAATATGTGTTCGGAAAACTCGGCGGTATTTTCTATAACATGAAATGGATTGTGTTGTTGCCGTTATTGCTTTGCGGTTATCTTTATTGGTATCGGGCATTGGATGAAACATCGTTATTTTTCCTGCTGGCCGGTTTGACAGTCCTTTATATGTTTGTCGCGATGGTCGGCGTTTATATCGGAATGCAGTACGATAATACGCGGGCGGCAACCGCAACAAGTTTGGGCGTGGTCTTCTTTTTGTTTGTCGGTATTGCGGCGTGTATTTGGATTATGGTGGCGTTCAGCGGTTCGTTTGAAACACAATTAGTTCCCTTTTCCGCCTTCATGGTCGGCGGCGGTATCGGGCTTTACGTAACATTAGGAGCAAGAAATCCGTCAGCGGCTATCGCGGTCGCCTCATTCAGTTTACCCATTGCAGTATTTTATATTATTACTTCCATGTTACTCGGTAAATATTTGTTAGTGTTCGCGGTACTCGCCGGAGCATTCGGATTTACCATTGCGGCAATGTTAATTCCAAGTATCGCCGAATTTGATGTCGCCACAGGACGCACCACGCCGGATTAAAAAATAAATTCGCAACTTTTATTAAAACAAGGTATTGTATAACTAATTATTTTAATGACACAAAATTAACGTAATATATCAGTGGAATTTTTCGGAGATTGAAGTTTATTTTTTACCACCCCTGCCCCTCCGAAGGTGGGGAATCATTCCCTTCCTTCGGAGGGGCAGGGGTGGTCATTCGGAGGAAACGACTGAACATACCACAAACGGCATGATATTGGTTGTTTTTGTTTGATTCAAGAGGTAGGCAACCTTTCGCCGAAAGGTTGCGTCGGCGATAGCCGACTTGCCCCTGTTTCCCGTCGGCAATCAGTTTCCAAACCGGTCGGAAACACAAATTACCCAATCGAATCTGATTCACTGTTGCCTATCGGCAACGCAACCGTAGGTGAAAACCTTTCGGCGAAAGGTTGCCTACCTTTTGATACACGACCTTGGGGAAGATTGCAAATAAAACAACCAATTTCTAACCGTTGACAGTATAGTTCCCTTTTTTCTACTTTCGTTTTCTTTTTCGATAAGGTTTTGGAGTTGTTTTCTTTTGAATCAGGTGGTGGATAATCAGCCCCAATTCACGTCCGCCAACAAATCGGTACACTACCGCAAACACAAAAATCCCAACAAGACCGCCAAGTAAAAGATGAATAATATCATCAAGGGAACTTTCACCGGGTAATGCTTTCATAATGATCGCGACCGCCAATCCCATCGCCAAGGTTGCAACACAAGAACGGATAATACCGCAAATAATAGACATTACATCAATCCGCCGATATTTCTTAACGAAAATCAGAAACAGAATCAACGATTGACAGCCTGCCGCAATACTTGCCGCCAATGCGAGACCTTGTTCCGCCATCGACCAGATCAAAAGCAAGCCGAGAACAATATTCAACACACAACTCAGTAAACCAATCCGGAACGGATTACGAATATCGCCGAGAACATAAAAGGCGCGAATCACAATCGGCAACGAACAAAATGCCCAAACACCGGAACCAAACCAAAAAACCAAATCAGCAGTTCGTGCCATATCGTCAGGGGTGAAGGCACCGCGTTGGAAAAGCAAATGCGACAATTTTTCCGACATCAACATCAATCCCACTCCAGCCGGAATTGAAAACATAAACTGAACACGTAATCCCAACGAAAGATCTTCACCAAACGCCGCATCATTCTTTCGGGCGGCATGTTGGCTCAACAACGGATAAATTGCCGTAGCAATCGCCAATCCTATCAAACCTTGCGGAAATTCATAAAGCCGTTCACTGTAATAAATTGCCGAAACCGCTCCCGAATGCATCGGAAAAGTGACCATCCGACCAAGCCAACGAATCGTCTCCTCCGGTGAACCAGTGAAAAGCCACGCAATACCGCTCGCCGATAAAATGTTCAACTGAATCGACATCAAACCAAATATTTGCGGAAAAAAACGGAAAAAAATTTGACCTATTTCCGTCGAAACTTTTGAAATATTAAAATCCGGAAAAAAACCATACGACTTCAAAAATGGAAAATGAATAAAAAATTGGAAAATACCCGCAATAAGAATGCAAAGCGTCAGAAGATAACATTGCGACGCCGGATTTTGCGTCAAATTCGGAGCAATGAATAAAATTCCCAGAAGCCAGATAATATTCAAAATGGAAGGAATGACCGCCGGAAGTGAAAAATGACCAAGCGTTTGAAGAGTGGCGGAAGTAATCGCCGCCATACAAATGAGAATTAAATACGGTAATAGAAGCGCAAGAAGATGGGCGGTTAAATAAACTTTGCTGTCAGGATGAAAAATGGTAAAACCAACTCCACACAAAATTTCACCAATCACCACAAAACCCGTTAGAAAAAGGAATACCCAAAGAAGCATCACCGACAACAATGTCCACGCTTTTTTCTGATCCTGTTGCCAAACCTTGCTAAAAACCGGAATAAAACTAATACTAAGCGTGCCGTCGCCAAACAAACGTCGGGCAATATCAGGAAGTCGGAAGGCTAACACAAAAGAGTCCATCACTCCGCCAACAGACATCCCAAGCATTGCCGCTGTTGCCGCATCGCGGAACATCCCAAGAAAACGACTCAACAATGTGCCAATAACAATAATCAGCGTACCACGCAACATCTTGTTGCGACGCCCCTGTCGAGAATCAGAAACAGACATCATGAACAAAAGAAATATGTTTTAAGTGCCTTCAATCTGTCAAAGGCGATAAATGACCATAAAGAATCTCTAATAATTCAGAATTTACCGAACGTTAACGGCGTGGGCTTGCCCCGCGTTGTTAGGCTTAACCCCAAAACACGGGGTAAACCCCGTCGTTAACTAATTCGTCGAAAATAAAAAATTGAATTATTAGAAATGCCCCATAAAGAATATCAAATTACAGAAAATGAGCAAGACTACAAACATAAAATAAAATATTGATTAGGGAGCGTTTGTTATTTTGGGGCGGGTGACCTCAAGCGGGTTGCCTTCAAACAACAAACACTCCCTATTGATAATAACTCCCCGCTTTTTTATTTTCACCCCCGATTGACAACAATTCTGAAAATTTGGAAAATGAAAACCCCATTGAAAATCTCTGGTTATTTCCTATTTTGTTCCTTTGGTTATTGATAGATATTGATAGAGGAGTCTTAGATGAGACCGAAAGACAGTAAAAAAGAAGTTCGTAGTAAGAGAATGCTCCAACGTCGTAAACGTGTTGTCGCGTTATACAAAAAAGGATTCTCCTGTAATAAAATAGCAATTAAATTGCAAATCCACCCTAATACGGTTTACGAAGATTTACGCGCAATGGGGAGACATATAAAAGTGCAGAAAACCAAAGAAAAACGCAACGCCGCAATCATCAAAGAACGATGCAACGGAAAAACAATACGTGAATTGTCTTTACGGTTCAAAATCACAGAAAGTCGGGTTAATGAAATTATTGACAATTACAACAAAACAGCAAAATATCCCGTTCCTGATTTTCAGCATATTCGGAATATTCGTTTAAACAAACTAAAAGGTAAACCAATACGTAGAACTCCCGGAACAAGACTTGAAACATTCAAACCCAAGTTTGAAAATCCTAAACTAAACAAGACCAAAACAGAAACCATTCCCGCTCCGGTTCGTCTTAAACAAATTCTGGCAATGCGTAAATCCGGCATCGAAGTAACGTCCATTGCTGAAAAGTTTAATTTATCGAGAAACAGAATTTATCAATTACTTAAAGCAAACGAAGCTTCAGAGGAAAAAAGTAATTAATGGGAGCGTTTGGCGTTTTGGGGCGATGTTCTCCCCACTCCCGTTAGAGGTTGCCGATCAATGCTTCGCCCTGAAAGGGCAATACATACCAGCCCGCTGCATCGCGGCGGGTTCGATTGTCCAAGAAATCAACGCCCTGTAAGGGCAATAGATTCGTGGAGAGCGGAGAGTGTTGCAAAAGAGTCTTGAACTGTGATTTATTTGATTTTATGATTGACTATACTAAATCTACTTTAAAATTCCCATAGCTAAAAAATGTAAGCGTAACAACGTGAAGCGGTTGTTCAGGGGCGAAGCCGACCGCCCATACCGGCTGCGGTATATCTTTGCACTAATTTTAAAACGATAAGAAGATGTTAACAACTACAAGAAAATTGCCTGTAGGAGTCCAGGATTTTGAAAAACTGCGCAGAGGAAATAATATATACGTGGACAAAACTGCGTATCTTTATCAACTTGTAAATACCGACGCTCCTTATTTTCTCGGACGTCCGCGTCGTTTCGGGAAAAGTCTTTT
>JAIROD010000481.1 GCA_031257725.1 Planctomycetaceae bacterium
TAAAAAAAATCGTCCCGTTAGGGACGAAATGTTGGTAGCCTATTCCTTGGTGACGAGCAATGTTCCCCCAAACGCCCAATGCTCCCAATAGCCGTTAACAAGCGGTACCCCTTTTCCAATGAGGAATTTTCCGTATAATTTTTGCTTTAATCTCAGGGCATCTCGAATAATTCATTTTTTTGTTTTCAACCAATTAGTTAACGACGGGGTTTACCCCGTGTTTTAGGGTTAAGTCTAACAACGCGGGGCAAGCCCACGCCGTTAACTTTCGGTAAATTCTGAATTATTAGAGATTCCCCTCAATAATCTCAATTTTCATTCTCGATTGGAGGAATAATTAGACGTGGGAACCAAAAAGACTGGTAAAGGACGACGAAAAATCGGACGGAAAAAAAGACGAATGCGCTCTAAAATCCGGCATCGTAAAAGTTAAAGTAATCATTCGGTCGTTTGGGGAATTGCTCAAAAAAGCACACGCCAAAACCGACAACGGAATAGTTATTTTGAATTTACTAAAGCACTTTAAGCGGAAATACGGAGATATCGGCGACGGTATATTCTGGTGCAGTTTATGAAAAACCATCGCGTTCTCGTTCCGGTTTCGCATCCGCTGGGCGGTATTCGCACGTACATGCTCTATTATTTCCGGCGGCTTCACCATGAAGAAGGTTATCGGTTTACGTTCCTTTCCGAAGCAGGCAACGCTTTTGATACTTTCAAACGTGATCTTACCGATTGGGAAGGCACGGAGTATGTTGAAGTTCCTCCGAAGTGCGGAAGCAGAGCGGTGTTTCAAACGATTCGGCAAACACTCAAAACACAATCGTTTGCGCTGCTCCATTCACAAGGACTCAAAGCGGGAACAGAAACCGCTGCCGCAAATTATTTCAGGAACATTCCGCATCTGATTACATTACACGATGTTATCATTCCGCAAAATGAAATACCGGGGCGTTTTAAGCGGTTGAAAAAAGCGATCATTTCCAATGTAACGCGTCATGCTTCGTTTATCGTACCGGTTTCTCACGACTGTGAAACCAATCATTTACAAATCTTTCCGGCATGGAAACGAGGACCGGTTCAGGTTAGAACAATTCTAAATGGTATTGATCTTGAACGGATTGAACATTCCCGACTGATATTTGAAACAGGTCGGGAACAACGGTTGCGTGAGCAATTCGGAATCGGACGCGAAGTGGTTCTCGGCGGTTTTTTCGGTCGGTTCATGCCCCAAAAGGGAATGGATATTCTACTGAAAGCGTTGGAGTTGCTTGACGAACAAGGTTTTGCCAATCGTTTTCGTCTTATTGTAACGAAAGACCGGAATGGTTTTCTGAATGAGACGATCAGTCTTGTTGCAGAAAATCCGAACATTGCCCGAATGATCCGTTTTATCGACACGAAACCGGACATAACGCCGTTGCTTCTTCAAATTGACGCAACAATCATTCCGTCACGTTGGGAAGCATGCCCGATTCTTCCGATGGAATCGCTTGTTCTTGGAATTCCCGTTATTGGGTCGGATTGTATTGGTCTTCGTGAAGTGTTACGCGGTACGCCTTCATTGGTTCACCAACATGACAATCCGGAATCGCTTGCAGCAGTGTTGATAAAATTTATCGAATCACCAACAACCGATGCCGCCAAACGTTACACAATGGAGGCTGCCAAACGGTTCGATGTTCGTTTGGCAACAGATCAGTTACTCGAAATCTATCAATCACTCTGTAACAAATAAAACCGGTACAAAGAATATGTAACTGTCTATTTTGTTTTAATTTTTTTAACACGAAATACACGAAACACACGAAACACACGAAATTTCACGAAAAGGATTTTTATGTAATTTTTAATGTGTTTCGTGAAATTTAGTGTGTTTCGTGTTTAAAATAGACAGTTACGCAATAACTCTGGAGGGGCGGGCAATGTTCCGCCAAACGCTCCCGATATGCTTAAATCTGTTTAATTGCTCAACTCTTATTTCCACATTTCATGACGTTGCCGCCAAACGAACTTGTTCTTTCATAAATGTAAGAGTATCGGTTGCCAGTTGAGTTTCATTCACATACATTCTGCGCCAGATTTTTGTTGCGGCGGCTAATTTCGGCAATGCCTGACCAAACGCTTCAACAACCAACCAGCCGTCGTAACCAATTTCATGCAATGCCGAAAATGTTTCCGACCAACGAACTCCGCCTGTTCCCGGTGTTGAACGGTCATTCTCTGAAATGTGAACATGAAGCAAATAATCCTTGACAGTATGAATTGCTTCGGTAACATTTTTTTCTTCGATATTGGCGTGAAAAGTATCGTACATCATTCCGAATGCCGGATGATTTAGTTCTTTGGCAAAACGTACTCCATCGGCAACACAATTAATAAAATACGCTTCGAATCGATTAAGTGCTTCCATGCCGATTTTGACTCCGACTTTTTGAGCGTGGTCGGCAACTTCACGCATTCCATCAATCGCCCAATTCCATTCGTCCGAATTGGGACCGGAACCGGTGAAAACTCCGAGTGCTGAAATGGAATTGCCAACCAACACAGGACAACCTGCCGCCGCACAACAATCAAGAATTGTTTTGTTCGTGTCAATTCCTTGCCGCCGAATTTTGGGATCAGCGGAAATCATGTTGTCTTCCGGTGCATAAGCACAAGTCGCAGAACGAAGAAAACCAAGTTCATCAAGTTTTTTACCCCAACGGGCGGCATTGGCAACATCCTTGTCAAACATCGGTAGTTCAACAATGTCATAACCAATCGTTTTGATCATGTCCAAAACAGGAAACTGATCCTCCGAAAGGGTGTCCGTCCAAAGTAAAAGGTTAATTCCGTACTTCATAACAAAAAACTCCTCTAGTAAAATGGTGAAAAATAAAACTATTAACAATTGAGAGATGCCCAATTAAATCCCCAAAAACCTGATTGTTTTACATTAAAAGGTTAAAATTCGGGAAATTCAAATCCTTTACGGCGTGGGCGGTTTACGAGTTTATTGGCTTCGTCATCGTCGATGAATTGTTCTTTTTCCGGATCCCATTTTAAGCGGCGGTTCAAATCGCGGGTAATTCCGATGAGATGACATGTGGAAATACTGCGATGTCCGATTTCAACATCGGCATTAGGCAATTTGCGGGAAACCATACAATCAAAGAAATTCTCAATGTGCGGACGTGCAATCCATGTGGGACCTTCCGGCGGATCCGCTGCCGGTGCATCTTTGATTAGACTTCAGGATTGGCTTTTAGGTTATTCCGATTGATTTCGAGATTGCCTTTTTCGCAACGGAAAACTGCTCCGCCCATTGGTCCTTTATCCAGATCAAGTTGGACAACTGCGCCGTTAGCGTATTTCATACCGACTTTACCGTTTCCTGCTTCGAGAGGCCAAAGTTCTACGGGACCTGTTTGACTTGCTCCGACAGCCCATTGGATTTGATCAATTCCATGTGCGCCCCAGTTGGTCATTTCACCATTGGCGTATTCCTTCCATTGCATCCATCCGAGTAATGAACCATGAAACTGACGATATTCGGTTGGTCCTTGCCATGCGTTCCAGTTTAAGTCTTGCGGACAGGGTTCTTCTTTGAGGTTGGCGGGAATGGGGTGTCCGCCGGGATAGTTGAGTGCTTGGACAACTTTGATTTTTCCGAGTTGCCCCTCACGAACAAGTTTGCAACCATAATCGTTAAGCCGCATAGAACGTTGTTGACTTCCTACTTGCAGAATTTTGTTATGTTTACGCACACAATTGACCAAAACGCGGCCTTCGGAAATATAGGTTGTGAGTGCTTTTTCCGCATAAACATCCAAACCGGCGAGAATGGCGTGTATGGCGCAAAGAGTTCGGCAAAAATCTTGCGTGATTACAAACGCACAATCCAGTTTTTCATGTTCAAACATTTCGAGATCACTGTTATACAGTTTCCACTGGATCCACATTATTAATTTCGCCCTGATCTTTTTTCTCTTTAACAGCCTGTTCCATTTTGCCGCGCCAAAGATCAGAGACGGCGACAATTTTGGCACGATTTTGTGGAATGTGGGACATTAGTTGCTTGGCACGATTGCCGGTTCCGACAAAACCGACAATAATACGGTCATTCGCTCCAACATTGCCATTTTGGGCAAGAACCGATCTTGGAATCACTATTGGTGAAGCAATACCGGCAACAGAAAATACGGCGGCGGATTGTTTCAAAAAACGACGGCGCGATACGGAATTTTGGTGAGACATGTTAATATCCTTTCAAAAAAAATGATACGGGAATTGTTAAATTACAACGGATTTTTGGTTAATGGAATATCGATTTTATTTTTCCCCTTTTTGACGGTAACT
>JAIROD010000601.1 GCA_031257725.1 Planctomycetaceae bacterium
CCGCCGCGATGCGGCGGGCTAGCCTATATTGCCCTTTCAGGGCGGAGGAACATTACTGAATTTAGGTAAAAAATAATCATTTCATTATTTTTAATTGCGGAAATAAAATAGACAGTTACATTCTACTGAATAGATACGAAAATTTTAGGGACAATGGGGACAATAAGGACGACAGTTTTTAAAATCAAATTTGAGTTTCATTATTTTGAATAAGATTCATGCCGATAAAAATTCTTTTTATTTTTGTTATGTCAATATCGACAATATTTGGTGCGGATATTGATTTTGATTTTGGGCGGGACGATGTATCGATAATTGATTCACGCCGGATTGTTGATGCGATTGACAAGGGAGTTCAATATCTTAAAAGTCAACAAAAACCGGAGGGGCAATGGCAACACGAGGTTCCCGGTCATACTCTTGGAGCCACTGCGATGTGTGTGTTGGCATTCCTTGATGCCGGTGTTTCGCAAGAGGATTCCTCGCTTATTCGCGGAGTTCAGACGCTTCGGCGGTATCAGGCGGGAGATAATATTCGCGACACTTATCCGATTGCGGTGCAAACGATGGCGTTAATTCGTTACGGTGATCCGTCTGATCGTCCTCTTTTGGAACGGAATGTCCAATGGTTTTTGCAACAGCAAGTCAATGACGGTTCCAATGGTCATGGCGGTTGGCAATACAATTCGGGTTTTCGGCATTACAGTACGTTTGAGACTTATTATGTCGGGCTTGCCTTGTATGAAGCGGAACAAATTGGAATTAATGTTCCGCGTGATGTTTGGGAAAAGATACGCCGTTTCTGGGAACGTACACAAAATACGGACGGTTCATGGGGTTATCGTCCGTTATCTCAGGGCAGCGGCGATGCTCATTCCTGTACGACCAATGCAGGAATTATTTCATTGATTCTCGCAACAAAAATAAATGATTCGGGACAATTCCGTGTTGAAGGCGATCGCATCCAATGCGGACAATGGGATCCGCATCATATTTTTGACCGGATTGACCATGCTCTAACTTCGTTGGACAAATCGTTGTTACGTCAACTGAAAGCAGGTCCCGCATGGTGGAATGTCAATAATTTAAATTCGGACAGAATTCATGGAATGCATTGGGTTCATTACAATTTGTTTGCGGTGGAAAATACGGCACGTTTATTAGGACAGCGTTATATTGGTCGTTACGATTGGTATCGGGAAGGCACCGCATCGCTTCTCCGCCAACTTCGTGAATATCGTACCCATTGGGCTGACCGTTCCGGTGAAACAATTTTAGAAACCGCTTGTGCGGTCAGTTTTCTTGCCAAAGGCCGCAGACCGCTTGTTGTTTCAAAAATTGTAGATTCGTCAAAAAAATCATCAAAATATCCGATGAATTCCGGTTGGAATCAACATCCGTATGATATTGATCATTTGTTACGGTTTACCGGTTCACGTTGGAATTTTCCTCTCGGTTGGCAACATATTGAATTGAACAAAACCGCAACGGAGGAATGGATTCAGTCTCCGGTTCTTTATTTTTCCGGCAGCCAAACGCCGCTTGCCGAAAATGATACGGAAACGAAAATGATTGCCGGAAAACTCCGTCATTATCTTGATCGAGGCGGTTTTATTGTTGCGGAATCGTTACAAGACGGCAATAATTTCGATACGGGATTTCAAGAATTGATGCAACAGATTTTTCCCGAATCGGGTTACGAATTTACTTTACTGGAACCGCCGCATCCGATTTGGTCGATTGAAACGTTAATTGAACCGGATCAACGCCGTCCGATTAAAGGTATTACAACGGCGTGCCGGACGAATGTTGTTTATATTCCGGCGGTCAAAGGAAAACCGCCGCTTTCATGTCTTTGGGAAATTGCCCGTGTGAACGGACAAAACGATTTATATTCTTCACAGGTTCAACGTCAGATTGATGCTGCGCTTGGAATTGGTTTGAATATCCTGACCTATGCGACAAATACCGAACGAAAATATCGGGATCAAGTTACGGAATCGAATGTGTTCAAAAACAATGTTGATTCCGAAGGACGGCGGGGGCGTGTTTTTCTTGGACTTTTGGCGCATGGAGAAACGAATTCGGCACCGCGTGCTTTACCTAATTTGCTTCATTGGGTTGAGTCGAATCTTGGTTTGCCTGTTACGAACCGGATTGATTCGGTCGAAATTATTGATTCCGTTTTATCCGAGTATCCGATTTTGTTTATGTTTGGTCGTCTGGCGTTTCAATTTTCGCCGGAACAACGGAAAATGTTACGTCAACATTTGGAACGCGGCGGATTCCTTTTTGTCAATTCGATATGTTCGTCGAAAGCGTTCACTGAATCGTTGACCGATGAGATGCTCCAAATGTTTCCTGATTCGCCGCTTCAGCCGATTCCGCATAATGATCCGTTATTTTCCGATCATTTCGGCGGTTTCAAAATTGAAACGGTGGAACTTCGTCAACCGGAACAGTCCCCCAACCGAGCGGTTGTTACAGGTTTAAGAAACGAAAAACCGGAACTGTACGGAATTCGGTTGGGGGCGGGGAATCGTTGGGCGGTCGTTTTTTCGCCGAATGATATTGCCTGCTCTCTCGAAACCTCCAACGTTTCCGGTTGCCGCGGATACACTCCCAATTCCGCGATGCAGCTTGCCGTTAATTTTTTACTCTACTCATTGACTCCGTATTGATGTAACTGTTTACCTCTAGTCTCTATTCAGTAGATGGGGCATTAATTTTAATATTGTAATCAAATTATTCGGAGGCAGGCGGCTATTGGTAAAAACCTTTTGCCGAAAGGTCGGATGACAGCCTAATACATGAATAGTTACGAATTTTTTGAAATGTCTTTCAAAACACAATATCATAATCTAAAACACCCGGACTTGGTCGCGACACAGGGGGCAAGGTTCCGTTGTCGTCTTTGCCGTTGGGACCGAGCGAGTACAGAATATACGGCAATTCCAACGGTTTAGGCAATTCTTCTGTTGAGGTGATTTCCGCCGGTGTGGTTTCTGCGATGATTTTTGTGACGCTTTCTGTTGCTGGTTGTTTTGTTTCCGGTATTGTTTCTTTTGTTGTCTCACGTAACTTATAAACAAATGTTGAGCGTCCGGTAAATGGATCAATCGGCGTTATATTAAGATATTTTGGTACGAGGTCGTCCAATTTATCGGGATACTTACCGTTTGCGAATTTGTAACGCTCTAACGCAATTGCAATTCGCTGCATTTCATTTTGTGCGTCATGCCGGTCAAAAGCAATAGACGCTTGCATAACAGCAGGTATAAGATCATCAAATATTAATTCTGCCAGTAATTTGGAACGTGTACGAATTAACGGCAAACGAAATAATTGAGGTAATAGTTTAGAATGTAGTTTGTCTTCGATCAGTTGCATGGACTTTTCAAATTTATCAGCATATTGTCGACGTAATATCGGATTAGAAGCAACAATAAGTTTGCTGTCTTTCAATCCGCTCTCGTTGTAAAGTTCTGTCAAACGTTGACCTGCAATATTGGAGTCGTACGGTAACAGTGAAATCAGGTAAAGTAGAATATCTTCTTTAAAACTATTATTCTCTATTAAATTAGAAGAATAGTCTCTGTATTTAAAAGATTGCACTGTTTGAAACGTAAACAATTCCTCTAATTCCCAATTTAATGCAGTTGGGTTGAACGACGGTAAATTGTTCAAATCGCTAACAAATTTTGCCAGTTGCTCTTCATTCGGCTTACAGTGAATCAGAAGTAATTTTGTTGAGATAGCGGCATAGGAATTGGCAACCATGCCGACGAGGTTTGTAACTATAAGAGAATCATTAACGTAATGCCGTGCATGATATTTCAGAGTCATTATATCATACCATGCACCCTCAATATCACCGCGTCCGATTCGCTCATTGATCCGCACCTGTAAACTACGAACAAAATCTCGACTCGCTTGAACATCGGGAAGTAAAATGGCCATTAAATAGTCAGCATTTTTTCGCCAACACGCCAAATTGGGTTTACGCATGCACATTCCGACATAATCCAACGCTTCCGAATATTCGTCCAACCATTTTCCGACTTCGGAATAATCTTCTTTATTCCAAGGAGCGGCGGTGAGTTTATCAAAAAGGGGTTTGCAATCGTCGCTGATAGATTTATCATTCACAACTTCACCGGATTCTTTTTTCTGTTCCTTAAAATATTTTTCCATGTACGAAAAAAATCCGCGTTTGCCATAAAACATTGGTTTTTTGTACGGGTCGATATAAAGATGTTCGCAAAGCGGAATCCAGTCATTGTTGAACCAATTTTTACTGAGTTCGTGAGTTGGCATTTCCTCCCATGGAACAGTATTCATTAAAGCAAGTTGTTCCAGAATGCGAGGTCCGAACGCGGCAATAAGTAATCGTTGTCCGTTTTCTTCCGGCGGCGAAAGTTTATCGATATACGTTTTTTCAAACGCCGCAAAATAATCGACTCGTCCGTCGGCGGTCAGCGGTTCGGTAATACCGGTTGTTTCCGGTGAAATTCGTAACCGTGACGGCACGAGACAAAAATAAATCAGTAACATAAAAATCACAAACGACCAAAAACGTTTGCGTTTGTACCAGACTTTCGGTTGTTTTGATGTTTCAGTCATGTTTGACTCCTTTTTTATAAAGTTGTTAATAATTGTTTATAGGTTAATAATAGTTTACATTTGAAATTCACGAATGAGTTGACGTTGAGTTGGTATTCGTTCTTGCGGTGTTAATCGTACCATTTTTTGATGTTGCATTTTTTTCAACAATTCCATTGGACTATTCACGTCGCTGAGAAATTCCGCAGTCAACGGCGGTAAAATTGTTTCATACCGTACTGTTTCACAATTTGTTTGCGTTGACGGATTTTCAGAAATATTCCGATTGGAATTTTCGGAAAAGTAAGTCATCATAACGTACATGAACGCTGCGCCGAGAAAAAAACAACCGATACAAACAACAAGATATTGTCGCATTGATTGAATTTGTTGCCGATGATATTGCAACGTTTTCTGAAACGTATTCTGAAAAGTTTGTAATTTCAGCCGGACAACCGGTTGATTCATTGCCGTTAATACTTCATTTTTGACGTTGCGCCGTAATTGCGGAATTTGTTCCGCTAACTTTTTTTCAAAATCGGTAAAATCATTCATTTTTTTGTATTAAAAAATTATTTTCGTTGTGAATTTTGTATTCTCTGTTGGTTTAAAAACGAATTATGTTGCGTTTATATTTTAACATTCGATCCATTTTTTTAATTGAGCGATTCCTTGTTGGTAGTGGTGATGTACGGAGCTGATTGGTCGATTGGTTAGTTCGGCGATTTCGTGAAATTTGAGATTTCCCCAAATTTTAGCAACGATAATTTCGCGAACCTCTTGCGGTAACAGTTGTAAACCTTCGGTCAAATCTTTTGCCAAGTCATTGTTATTGGGGCGGTGTTCGAACCAGTAGTTCGTCAAATCATTTGTTGGGATTTCTTTTTTACGCCGTGAGAGATCAATCGACAAATTTCTCACAACACGGAACAACCATGCTTTCGGAGATTTTGGAAAAGTCGATTCCTGTAACAACCGCAAAAATGCTTCCTGAACAATATCTTCTGCATTTGTTCCCAAACTGACCGTATCCCATTGCCGAGCAAAAAGCGTCAACGCCCGAACATTTTCGTCCAAAAGTTGAAGTACTGCGTCATGGTTTTCGTTGTGGGACATGAATTTATTTTTTTATCGCGATATTTTGGAAAAAAGGTTGGTCAAAGGACATGATCTCATAATTTATCTCATTTCCAGTCTGCCAAAAACAATGATTAAGACGAATGAAAAGTGTTTTTTTCCAAAAAATAAAAATTTTGTAATATATCAGTGGAATTTTTAGGAGATTGAAGTTTATTTTTTACCACCCCTAGCCCCTCCGAAGGAGGGGAATTATTCCCCTCCTTCGGAGGGGCTAGGGGTGGTCATTCGGAAGAAACAACTGAATAGTTAAAAAAAAT
>JAIROD010000603.1 GCA_031257725.1 Planctomycetaceae bacterium
AAGTGATTGGGTGAATAAAAATTTGTTATAGAAAAAAACCTCAATAGCCGAATAAAACTATTGAGGCGAAGCAATCACTCCATTCGTTTGGTTATTCCTAGCAGGTTGTTCCTCAACAGAGCCTGCGTCCGCTTCACCAAACAAAACAAATGATAACAGATTACAAAACGCTGTCAATCACCCATTCAACAAAATTGCGGCGTTACGATATAACCTTATTAATGCCAATTTTCTCTCCAAGAAAACCAGTCCACCTCATCTCTCCGGGAAATCGGCGTTCTTTGTGGTTAATGGAAACAGAAAGTTACAACAACTCAAAGAGTTCGGGAGCGTTGAGTGAAGTAACAATTAATCGGGCTGCACTGAAATCACCGCCTTTATTATGCTCCGCGAGAACAACCGCCGGAAACGCTCCGGCATTTCGTGCCGCCAGACTTCCGGCAACACTATCTTCGAGAACCAGCATTTCCTCTGGTGAAACCGCCAATAAATCCGCCGCTTTGAGATAAATTTCAGGATCAGGTTTGCCGTGTGTAATGTTTTCGGCAGTCAATACGAAATCGAATTGCTCCGACAAGTTTTTTCGCCGAAGCACTTCAGAAACAATCCGTGCCGCACTGCTGGTACAAATTCCTTTGGGAATTTGGCGAGCGTTCAGATAATCCATTAACTCAAAAAGTCCCGGCATAGCGGAAAAACCGTCGTCAAGGAATTGTAGAAAAAAATCCTCCGATTCTTGCTGGAGTTCCTGCCACGTTTCGGGAAATCCATACGTTTGTTTGAATAATTCGAAACAATATTGCGGCGTGCGTCCCATAATAGCGGCACACATTTCCGGCGTATAAATTTCTCCGCGCCGTGCCAAAAGAGCCGACGCCGCCTTCCAATAAACATCCTCCGTATCAAACATCAAACCATCCATATCAAACGCAACCGCTTTAATGGTCATATTACTTACCTGCCTTTAATTAAATTATGGTACAAAAATCATCGCGTCGGCGTAAGCGTCGGCGAAATCGGGAAGTGAGGCAAGTTCCAGATGATGGACTTGCCGAGCCAGCCGAAGCGATTCGTCTCGGTAACGGGAATCCAGTAACGACAATCTTGCACCGGCAAGCGAGGTGTTACCGCAAAACCGAATACGCTCCAAAGGAACCTCACGCGGTAACAACCCAATCCGCCGCGCCGCTTCCGGACGAATAAAACTGCCAAATCCGCCGCCCACATAAAACGTTTTAATCTCTTCCGGTTGAAGCATTTTTTGTTTTAACAATAATCCTGTCCCGGCGCGAATAGCACCGGTTGCCAATTGGAGTTGACGAATATCACGTTGGGTCAACAAAATCGCCTCACCGGTCGCCGAAACATCTTCCGACACCAACACAAAAGACGGCTTCCCGTTCTTCATCGCCCAAAACCGCAAAAACGGCGAATCGGCTTTGACGTTGAATTGACCATTCGGTTTGATTAGACCACAACGTAATAATTCTGAAACAGCATCGATCAAACCACTTCCGCAAATTCCTTTCGGCGGATCGTTGCCGATTGTTGAAATAAATATTTTTCCGGTTTCCATTCCTTCAGATTCCGGCGTTTGAAGTTCAACCCGATCAATGGCTCCGGGAACCGCCAGCATCCCGTGTTCAATTCGTCCGCCTTCAAACGCAGGTCCCGCCGCTGTTGCCGCCGTATAAATTTCATCGTTATAACATAAAACCAGTTCACCGTTGGTTCCGATATCAATCAAAAAAAACGCACACGGTTCCTTCGAGAATGAATCTTTCCGGTTTTTTTTATATTGCTCACAACTTTTCCGATGGATTTCCGTTGCCAAAACTCCGGCAACAATATCACCGCCGACAAAACCGCCGAAAATCGGAAGAGTTTCGATTATTCCGTCCGGTGCGGTTTTCAAACCAATATCGCTGCCCAAACAAACCGGATATTCTGAAACCGGAGCCGTAAACGGAGCAAAACCAAGCGGCGACGGATCAATACCAAGAAAAAGATGCTCCATCACCGTATTGCCGGCAACAGACACAAGAGAAATTTCAGTAACGTCAATTCCCGCTTTTACCGCCAGTTCCGCCAACATCTCATTGACCGCTCCGACAATTAATTGCTGTAACTTCGCTAAAAAAACGGGTTCTTCAATAACTTTTTGAATTCTTGTAATTACATCGTCGCCGTAATTTCGCTGCGGATTGGCACGTGAAACCGTCCACACCGCATTCGGATCATCGAATCCGTGCAATTCGGCAACCAGAGTTGTTGTTCCAATATCAACCGCAACACCAAAACAATGTCCGGTACGTTTTATAACATTAACATCATGTTGTCGGTCATCCAGAAACGATTCCGCCTGAACAATCACCGACTTTTCATCATGCCGTAACGCAGATTCGGGAACAATAACATCAAGATCATTTTCGATTACTGTCTGACAGGCTAATTGTTCATTACCGTTTATCTTAACCTTGCACTTTCCACAAGTCCCGGTGCCGCCGCAATCAGTACGAAACAAAATACCGGCTTCAGATGCTGCAACCGTTAATAATGTTCCAGAAGGAATCTGAACCGTTTTAGTTGCCCTGATCTTATTTTCAAAATAAAATTGAACAAAATGAATCATGCTCTTTATTGTCCCAAATCATTTTTAATAATCAAGACGGCTTTACATTCGTAGTTCATCTTTGGGAATTGCTCAAAAAAGTATGCCAAGACCGACGACGGAATCGTTACCGGTAGACGACAAAGTTTTGGGGAAGTATCTATTTTTATTTTATCCGCAGATTGACGTAGTGCTAAGTTTCCTAATTCCTCTTGAATATTTTTAGTATTTTTTGAGTTGGGTCGTATTTCCATTCTATTTTTTTTGGATTGAGGTTATAGTAATTGATCTATTTTATTATTTTTTCCTTTAATTCTTCAACCGATTTGAAATTCCCTCTTTTTAAGGTTCTGCACGTTAATCCGCTAAACCAATTTTCAATGTAACAGTCTATTTTGTTTTAATTTTTTAAACACGAAACACACGAAATTTCACGAAAAGGATTTTTATGTAATAGACCTTTTCGCTAACTCCAAAATGCAATTCCAACAACCTTATTTTCAACCTGATTTTCCTAACAAAACGATTAGATAAAACAACCTTAGCAACTGTGTTTTTTGCAAGTGGGTGTTAGTGGGTTGATATCGTTAAATTTTGTTTTTTTAGGCAATTTTCTATTCTTCACTTTTCCATTTTGTTCCGTTTTTTAGGAGGGTATGAGCGATTTTTATCATTTTGTGTGATACGGCAACCAACGCGACTTTGTGT
>JAIROD010000621.1 GCA_031257725.1 Planctomycetaceae bacterium
ATCTTTTCGTTTCACGATTGGGAATGTTTCCATGATGTAATCAATTGCATCAATCGGTTTCGGAAAATACCGTATCAGTTCCGCATGTTGTTCCGGCGTTTCCTTGTAAATTTCTGCCGCCGACCATTCGCCCAATCCAAGATATAACCCAAAATATAACGCATCCAATTCACATCGTAACAAAAAACGGCGTTCCTCGTTCCACTGAAACGGTTCTCCATTATCACCACAGGCTTTAGCAAAATCTCGTAAGTCGTATGATGTGTATGTTAATTCCAAAATATACAGTATAAGTGATTGTGAAAATAAAGACGTAATATACATACTATCATAAATTTCAGGTAAAATAATTGGTATTTGTTTAGATATAAAAAAGCTGAGATCAGTCCCACCTATTTTTTGACGCGTTAAATAATCATGAACGAAAGAAGCCATATCAGACAAAATCAATAGCTGTTTTTTTATTATTTTTGAAAAAAATATTGGGAGTTTACCACTAATCGCTGCTAAAGACATGACCGATGTAATAGCAGTTCGTTCGTTTGTAGAATTTGTAATATCACGCCAACCCATAAGATATTTTGTATCAGCAGGAATTCGTTTTTTGACTTCATCTTCTGTAACCCAATAGCGCGGCAATGGAGCATAATTGGGGTTGTTCAATCGTTCCGGCGGAATGTTTGGCAGTTGTGTTGATTTTGATTCTGGCGGCAAGTCAGCATAATCACCGAAACGATGATTAAATTGATGAATCATTTTTGCTTCGTACAACGGTAAATAACGTTCCTTTTTTCGTACAAAATGATTTCCTTCCAGAATAAAACCTTTCGATTCTAATTGTTCTTTGGTATGGAATAAATGTGAATCATTTGACATGTCGAACATACGGGAAAACGTAATTCCCCATGGATTAACTTCTTTTTGCTCATCTCGTGCTTCTTTAATCAATACCGGTACACGGCGATAAATTGCTTTAGTTAATTCGGCATCTTTAACGCTACGAAAAATCGGACAAGTTCGTGTGTTCGGGTTAATCATTTCAATTTCCTGCGGTGTCAAATGGAAACATTTTTCTTCGTCGTCCAAGTCCTTTGTATCCAATAAAAAAAATGCAAAAGTTGTGAGTGGAGAAGCAGAAGAATAATGTACGTTATTCCCTTTCATCGTAAGTAGTGAAAATTTCATACGACTATCAACTGCTTGAAAAATCTTCTTTCTATTCTCAAAATCGAAAAGGCTAATGAGAGAATTTTTGCTCATTAAATCTTGAAAAAAGAATTTTGTTGTATCGTCTGTGGCAATACCGCTCGGCACAATACAACCAACACGACCTTTTCGGGACAACAATTGACGATTGAGTTCTGCAAAAATTGTATAGGTATTCACATCGCCGCGTCCGCAAAGCGGATAACGTCCCGATAAGCGAATAAACTTGCTTTCCCCCTCTGATTTTCGCAACGCTTCTAAAAATTCTTGATAAAGAACAAAATCTTTTTGTTTAAGTGCATCGATCATTTTTTTTCGCGCGGCAGCATTAGGGGCATTAGCAATTTCCGTATTCCGTTTTTCAAACCATTCTTTTTCCTGTAACTTAATCCGTTCCCATGGCGGGTTCCCTAATACAGCATCAAAACCGCCTTTCCATTTTTGTGGTATTTTGTCATCATATTCAAATACATCGGGAAATTCCAGATACCAATGAAAGAAGTTATACTGTTTCGCTAATCGTTGAATTTCTTCTTTCATCCATAGCGGACAATTATGCAGATTTTTTTCAATGCGTCGAAATTCTAATTCGGTAATCGGGTAATCAAAATCGTTTTTATGTTTCTTCCAAACAAAAGCGGCACACCATGCATCAGGAAAACGGCGTAAATTAGAATATTTAACTGAATCGATAAATGTATAATATGATTTTTCTTTTTCCCTTTCGTTGTTCATTGTAGGCAAACAATGAAATAATTTTGTTAAATCACCTTGTTTTTCCCATGATTCGTACTTATCTGATAAATCTTCCTGGTGATGTCCTTCCATTCTTGTTCGATGCTCTCTATTCCGCTTTTTGTACATTGCGGCAAATTTTTTATCATCTCCCTCTATCGGGTCAAATGCTTCATCAGGAATACCCTGTTTCAATAATTCCGGTGTCGCGCCGATAAGAGAATTTCCACACTTGACATGATGATCGAGAAATGCAAGCGGTTTACCCGGTTCCATCGCATCCATCCAAAGCGAAATTTTACATAGTTCAACAGCAAGCGGATTAATATCCACACCATAAATACAACGAGAGACAACTTCCCGTAAAGCATGTTGTATTTCAAGCGGTGATGGTTCTTCATCTCCGCTTCGGATTTCTGCGATTCGCTTTGCCAAACGATGTGCCGCTCCAATCAGAAAATGTCCGCTGCCGCAAGCAGGATCACAAATTTTGAGATTAAGAAGGGATTCGATAATTAGGGAGTTAGTAGATGAAGGAGAGATGTGTTGTTTTCCTTCCTTACTCCTTCCATCCACTCGTTCCCTTACTTCCCTTATTGTCTCTTCAATCACAGGTTCCAATGCCGAATCAAGTAACGAATTGACCAACGATGCCGGAGTATAATAACTGCCTGTCGTTTTTCGTTCGTTACCGGATACGTTGCGTAAATCGAAATGATAAGCCAATGCGTCCACGTCAGGATGCATTTCAAGCAGTGATTCATAGACACTGCCAAGTTCTTCCGTTCCCATATTGCGGTAATCAACGGCTTGTAACATTTTATTTTTTGAAGTGAATGTCAAATGCCTGATTGCCTCAAGCAAAGCATCGTTGTTCAATTCGAATTGAGTTAATGTCGGAATAAAATTATCCCGAAACAAAAACGACCCAACTTCAGGAAGTTCCAAAACATCCTGCCCTTTATCGAGCCATTTGAACAGCCACCGCAAACTTCGCCAGAGATCAAGATGCCGAGAACCTTTTCTTTTGCGTGCTAAATTACGTAACCGTGATACCGAATAATATTTTTTATAAATCTCTCTATTAGTTTTCTTTGCATTTGTTGCAAATAATAAGTTCCGATCTTCTGCAACATAAAGAAATATAAGCCGATAAACGATACGTAAAATTTCGTGATAGAATTGTGTCTTTGTTAATTGATTATTTTGTAACATATTGCGAAGTTCGTGATTTTTCGGCTGTTCAAGAAATCCTGTACCAAGCATTTTAATAGCTTCCATAACTCCGCTTCGAAGGTCATCAAGTACTCGAACACCGTTATCAATCGAAATACGATACCAACGTTCTAAAATACAAAAGTATGCCGGCAGATCAAGAAACAGGGATGTGTGAATTTCGCCGTTATTTTCATTGACTTTTTTCTTCTCTTCTTCATTTTCACTCACTCTTTTTTCCTCTCTTTCTTCAACCCGTGATTGATGGGTAAGAAGATAGAAGACGAAAAAGTCGGAAAAAGATTCTTGTTCAAAAATCGATTCAAGATCAAATTCAACATAGGCGGGCCGAATTAATGAAACATTATCGCGAATGATACGAAATTTTAGACCATTTGAAAGAAATGCCCATATAAATGATTCTTTTCTGTTCAGATATTCTTGAACCATTGAATGGGGTGAAACTTTTGCACCGCCTTTGTTTTCCATATCGCGCCGATCCAAATCTTGCCCAAATCCAACAAGATGAATCAAAACTTTCTCTTTTGCTTCATGAGAAATCGGATACACCTTACCGTTTATTTCCGCCGCTTTCGCTTTTGGTAATTGTCCATAATCAAGAATTTTGAGTAACGGCAACAACCAATCATTTCGGGTCATTGTTGTTCCGACATCGTTAACTGCAACGTTTTTCCGTTTTTGTTTAAATCGTTCCCAATGTCCGCGAGCTAAATTCCAAGCGCGAGTAATTGCATCACCTAATCGTTCACTACCGAGATGATAATCATCGGAGGTCAGATAGGGAATTTTTTTTGTTTCCAATGCAGCAATACAACATAGTAATTCAGCAGGAAACATTCCGCCTTCTATTTTGATATTATTAAACTCTTTCATCATTTTATTCCGGTAAATAAATGTACACACCGAGTAAGTCGGGCGGCAGTTCCGGACAAACCGTAACACGGTGTCCTGAAGTTATTTCACGAACCCGTTTATGAGCATTACCCAATTCTTCAGCATTCCGAATCACATAATCATTGATTTTGGGCATAAGACATTTTTCGTAACAACCAAGAACTTCATCAATTTGGATTTTTGCAGTAGGTAACATGATATTCCGTGTTGACCGAGCGTTATTAAGTATGGTATCAATTTCATTTGCGTTATCAATCCACTTGGCATCATCCGGCGCACCACGAAAACCAATGACCTGAACATCCTCTGCAAGAACTTGAAAATTTTCCTGATGTTGCCGTAATGAATTTAAATGAAAACGAAACCGCAACAATAATAGTGTTGTTCTTTTTTTAACGATATTCGTATAAATCATTCCGCAACGGCTTGCCAGCGTATTTTCATTACCGGTACTGTTTTCTTTGATCGTTGTTGCATCTAAAGCCGTATTAAAAACATAATCGGCAAGTGCTTCAACCAAAGGATGGGTTCGACAAAGATAATCGACATTTGATTCAACAGGTAAATCGAAACGTACAATTCGTTTTTGCTTGTTCGTTCGTTCTCGAAGAAGTGAGCAACAAAAATCTTTCAGACGCGGGAGAGCCGTCTGAAAATCAATTTCGTACACAGGCGGATCAAATATCTGTCCTTTTGTTTCGACAGCTTTAACAACAGCTTTTCCTCGTTGCAGGACTTCCAAAGTAAATTGCGCAATCGTATTTTCTGATCCGAATATTTTTTTGATATTATCAAGTTCACGCCGGACTTCGTCAACTTGTTTAGCAAAACGTTCTTGTGCAAAAACAGTTCGGCTGCGTTTTTCAATTTTTGTTGCTTCGTCCCAATTTTTATGCAAATTTTCAATCTCTTGTTGTGTTTCGTCATCAAGATAATCGAGTATTTCCTGAAATTTTGTTTGTTTTGCCGTTTGTATTTTTTTGCGAAGTAAACTTGAAAAAATGGTTTCGGCAATTGCCTTTGCATCTGTAGGAATAGGTATAGAAATACCGAGTGAATCTTTGATTGCCTTATGTTTTCTCAATAAGACATCGAGAACAACTCCGTCAATCAGATTATCAGAACCGTAGTAGGTGATCATTCGAAGTATCCGTTGAGGCTGTCCAAATCGATCAACACGTCCTTCGCGTTGTTCGTGCCGTGTTGGATTCCAACTCAAATCATAATGAATAACGGCATCAAAATGTTCTTGCAGATTGATACCTTCTGACAGGCAATCGGTACAGACCAAAATTCGTGTCCTGTGTTCCGCTAATTCTAACACACGTCTTTGCCGTTCTTCCGGCGGCAGCTGTCCGGTAACATGATCGATTTTTACATCATTGATTTTGATTCGTTCCCGTAATTCAGCAGCAAGGTATTCTGCTGTTTGAATAAACCGGCAAAATATGATGGGATGAAAATCATCTTTAAGAAGCTTTTCCATATCAGTAACAAGTCCTAACATCTTATTGTCTTTTTCACCGCGTAATTTATCGGCATCGGCTGCAAGTTGCCTAAGTATTGCAGCATTGGTTTGCGGCAATTTGATTTTTTCACCGTCTGTTTCGATTTTACTGCCAAGCATCATATCAGCGGCATCATTACTACTGAGACTATCAAGGTCGAATACCATTTTTTGTCCGATAATATCCGCTTCATCAGCTGTGGACGCATCAATGGTAACATTTCGATTATTTAATGTTGCGGCCGCAGCGGCAGGACTTGAAGCCAATGCCCGTAATAATGCCAACGCCGACCACCAACGAACACGTTGATGATGTAATTTAAGTTTTTTATCAAAAACAAGTTCACGTGCATATTCTAAAGAACGGTCAAATAGTTCCCGATATTCCTTGCTCAAAGTGTATTGCCGTTCAACATTTTGAACTGTCGGAAATTCTGTTTTATCTTCCAAATAATACAGAATGTCACCTCGTTGCCGTTGTACAAAATATTTGGCGATTTCTTGTCGGTATTTTCGATTTTTATCACCGGATAAGTCATTGGGATATTTAAGAAATTCCGGTTTGAGAAGACCAAGTAACGAACGAAATGCGCCTTCGTTGCCGGAATGAGGTGTTGCCGTTACAAGAACAATATGTCTTTGCGGATTGTTGCAAAGATTTTTTACCAGAGCATACCGTTGGTGATGTGACGAGTTTTCAATATCACTACCTACAGTATGAGCTTCATCGACAATAATAAAGTCTGGAGCAGCACGGAGAAAATCCTCCTTTCTACGATCCGATTTGATAAAATCAAGAGAAACAATTGTAAATTTAAAAAATTCAAAAACGGATTCACTTTGCCCGCATTCTGTCTCTAATTTCCGAATGGTACTGGGCAAAACAAGTTTGGCTTCAATATGAAATTTTTCGGAAAGTTCACGTTGCCATTGTTCCGCCAGATGAGGCGGACAAAGAACACAAAGTCGATTACATTCGCCGCGATCTATTAACTCCCGCGCGAGGAGACAGGCTTCAATCGTTTTGCCAACTCCTACATCGTCTGCAATAAGCAAACGTACCGGGTTAAGTTTTAGCCCCATAAGAAGCGGAACCAATTGATACGGACGCGGCGAAACAGCAATTCGCCCAAAACAACGGAAAGGACCTGCACTGTTACGAATACCGATTTTCAGTGCATCACGAAACAAACGACATGATCCGGCATCACCAAGTTCATCGGATTTAGGATGTTCAAATACTGTGGACTTGACTTGTTCGTCATCCAATGCGAGCAAGATACCAGTCGTTTCGTCTTCATTACCGTCAAGCGGCTTTATAATTAAAAGCTCCTCCGTTGAAGTAGGTTGAACAACCCAATCACGCCCGCGAACCGAAACCAATGAACCAGATTGATATTTCATTTTCCATCTCCGAAAAGTTGGACATATTGTTTAACGATTTTGTACCAATCGTCTTGGTGGTGAAAACGAATGATTTCCCATCCGCTATCTTTAAGTAAATTTTCCTGACGTTTATCGAGCCGTTGCCGTTCGGGGTAATCATGAGGCGGACCGTCAATATAAATCAAACATTTAAATGGCCGCTCAATGTACGCAAAATCACTTCTGGTCTGACCATCTTCAACGTAATACTGTGCAACAGTTGGTAAGGCTAAATTATTTTTTTCAAGGAAATCAAGCCATGAACGTTCTAATTTTGATTCACATTTTTTATTAAGTTGCCGAAGATGTTCTGAACGGGGAATATTCGTAGGAGAGAGTTCCAAGACGGCATCACGTAATTTGAGTAACAAATTCAGAATTGATTTACGGTTGATTTTTTCATGATCGAATTGGTTCGAATAGTTTAACAAACAATTATAACAACCTGTATCGCAACGATCTTTTTCTTTTTTGAGTTCATTATCCTCACCTGTGTCGGGATCAAAATGTGAAGATTCCAACGCTGATTTGATGACCTTTTTATAATTATTCGGTTGAATAATCTGCCGAAGAACTCCCGCACCACCTTCAGCCGACTCATAAAATAGAATCATTCGGCGATCATTGTTATTCGGTAATACTTCAGCAGCAAGTTCTGATTCTTCAAGCTCAAAAGTATGCCGAATACCGGTTCGGAGAGCGGCTTGAAGTGTTACAAATTCTGTCTCGTTGAGTTGCTTTGTAATATCCAGTAACAGACAATTTTTATTATCAATAACATACGGTTTGACATATCGGCACCGATTACTCATCGGGTCATCGGGATCATCCATTGTATCGGCAACAATTCTATTGGTTCCCCAATATCCGCGTTCACAATCAAGTAGAAATCCGTTACGCTGATCTTCTCTTTGACGTCGGTATCCAAAATTAATTCGCCAAATCGTTGCCGAATCACCGTAAATCAATTCGCCAAACTTTTCACCCTCACATAATATCGTTGATGTTTGACATAAAATCCGACCGCCGCTTTGAGCAAAACGAATAGCCGTTCGAATATCATAACCATATCGCAAACGTTCCTCTTCATCACAATTGATTCGAGTTCGGCGCTTTGTGCTTACATTTTGTAAGCGGAGTAAATCAGTCAATTCTGTATCCAATTCTGCGTTACATCGATCACAATTATTTTGATGTACGTGTTTACCATGGTGATCGGGCGGATGCAGATATCCGCATTTTTTACAAATTTTGGCACTTTGAGTAATGACATCCTCTCCTGCTTCACGAAGAGGCAATGTAACTTTGTTGATAATATACGTTGCCCCTTCGTGATAGATGATCGCACGAGGTCCGAATTCGCTGATTGCAAGAAATCTTGGACGAGAAAGATAATGATTTTTACCACGTTCACCTTGAATATAAGCCGTCAATGGGAGTCTTGGAAAATTATACCCTGGTAAAAAACCTTCCGTTGCAAAATATCGATACGAATAATAATCATTAAATGTTTCATTCTTTCCGTCATTTCTATCCAGCAGAACTTTTAGTTGGGAATATGCTTCCCGACGTAAATTTTCTGCCTGCGTCTTGTCTTTGGAACTCCGTGAAGCATCCCGCATAATTTTATTTTGCTGATCGAATTGCCGTAATGCAGAAATGTAGGCGTTTTTCCAACGTTTTGTTGCATCTTCAAATTCACGCGGAATTTTTTGTAAAGTCTCAACAATCCATTCCGGCGTATACCATGGAGCATTCTGCAATTCATCTTTAATCGTATCAATAATTTGTTCCGCCCGATAACGCACCCGGCGGTAGATTGATTCATCATGAAGTTTTTCGACAATATTTTGTTGCAATTTCATTGATGGTTCATCTGTTGCTCGTTCAATACCAGCTATATTAGCGTGGTTTCCAAGATCAATGACATCGACAAGTGAAGTCCCTAAATTCAATCCGGATTCGCTCATCCAAATTGCATGAATGTGTGAGCGGATTAATTCTTCATTCTGTAAATCAATCTGAGGAATGGCAACCGTTCCGGCAACCATTTGTCCTCGCCGTTCAAAAAAGTATCGATCATGCTGACTTCCGGTTGAACAATAAGTCAATACTAATGCGGGTTGTCCGCTACGACCTGCGCGACCGCTTCGTTGTGCATAATTGGCTGGTGTTGGTGGAACATTTCGCATGTTGACAAGATTTAATTCAGATATATCAATGCCGAGTTCCATTGTTGGAGAACAAAATAAAACAGGAAGATTTCCTTTCCGAAATTCTTCTTCTCGTTTTTCACGATCTTGATAAAGAACTTGTGCAGTATGTTCGTGCGCCCTGAAATTTCGTGTTAAAAGGGCTACTGACTTATAATAGTCACGAAAAAATTCATTCAACATCTGTCCATCTGTTGCCTCTGATGGTTGTCGGATTGGATCACGTGCTGCTTTTTCACCATTGCCGGCACGCCATATCATTCTTTCTGCGACCAGTTGAAAGCCGGGCATGTCATGGTTAATCTTTCCGCGGATTCTGTTTATCCCAACGGGTTCAATAAGTCCATATTGAATGAGACCGGAAAATAAGTCCTTGATAATATCTGCAACGTCAGTACGATTGATTTTTTTGGTATATTCTGGAAATGTGTTGGGACGGCACAGGTAATCGCCAAAGCCTCCAGATGCGGACAGAAATTTTGAACTAGCATTTTCTCGGTTTCCTTTGGGACGGGGATAAATAACAGAAGCATGAATAAGTGTATCGCGGTCTGTTTCATCAAATCCCCAAGGCGGGATAAGAAGGTTACGGCTTCTACTAAATAGGCCTTCCTGGTCTCGTTGATTAAGCGAATCAACCTTGATTGCCAATTCACTCCGAATCCAGGCAAGTAAATCTCGAAGTATTATTTCACGAGTTTGAGGAGTTGCTTGGGACAGTGCTGAATGGATGGATGTTTTTTGTAATTGATCCTTCTTTTCATTTGACCAATATCTTTCTTGTCGTTCGTACCAACATTCCTGATCTTTTGTTAAATCAATAAATGATTCATAATCAAATTCCAATAAACCGGTTTGTTCAAGATTTGGTGCCGTAATGCGCCAACCACGCTCGAGATCGCAATAAAGCCGATAACCGAGAACTTCCCGAAGTGCCTTATTGGTTTGTTGTTTTGCACTTCCTTTCAATTCAAGCGGACTGCTGGAATATTCATTAAATTCAAGGTTAAGCGCATCGAATACTTTAGGTATCAATTCTGAGTGTCGTAATCCGTCAGAACCGGCAGATTTAATTGCGGAATACAAAGCCCCGCGTAATAGACTAACTTTAATGAAATCATTAAAATGCCCTGCTTGAAGAGAAGCATCTTGCCGATTGTCGGTGAAACTGAGTATTTTTTGTGCTTTTTCCGGTAAATTGGTTTCTCGTGCATGCCTGACGGCGGAAAGAGTAAGAATTGTTGTTGCGCTGCTGCGTCCTTCAGTTCCAAGTGCTGACACTTTACCAAAATCACGCCCTTTTTTGTTAGAATGACGAAAGGAATACGAGACTCCGCAACACGGACAAAAACGAAGCGGTGAATTCATAAAAATCATTGGAATTCCCTTATCATTTGTTGTCGAAATACCGAGCGGGGAAAGGTAAACATGTTCCGGTAATTCATTTTTTCTATTTCGTAACAAATGACCCGTCTGATCTTTCCATTCTTCTGGAATTCGTTTTTCAATTTCATCTGTTTCTGATTCCGAAGGCCAAGGACAATCACCGCCGTATAAAAAACCAATCTCTGTTTCTTCTGTACCAATTGTTAATTCTAATAAATCACGGGCAAGAAATTCAAATGTCGGTGTTCTGTCATTTCTTTTTTTTGTTACACTATAAAATTCATGCCCGCAATGTCGGCAAAAAACGAGCGGATACAGACGTTTATCTCCGTTCCCGGCGGGAACAAATTTTTGTTTTATAAATGTATAATATCGTTTATTATTCGGTTCTAATGAAGCATAAATGGTGTCGCCTCGGCTAATGAATTGATGTAAACGAAAAGCAAAGGTTGGTCGTCCCGTGTATGGATTGATACAATTATGTCCAAGCATCAACATTCTCTGAATTGCCGAAATTCCCAATTCATATTCAGTATTGATTAATTTCATCAATTTTTTTGAAGCATCATGAGCAGAGACAGGGGCTTGCCGTAATAATATATTAGTTCCTTCTTCGGAACATACTCCAAAAGTTGATTCAATCCAAGAGGCCAATGTAGATTCCTTTAATTGGTCAAAATCAATTTTATTCGTGTTTTTTATTGTTTCAATATTTTCTCTTAATTTTTCTTTATTCTTTTCAATTGTAAAATCAATCTCATTAGTTACTCGTTGTAAACGTTCACACACAACATCAGATGGTTCAACAGTTACACCGAAAAGATGATGTCCTACTTCAGCAATCATGATTTTTTGCTCTTCCTGTGTACCACTACTAGCGAGCGTTGCTGATGTTCCCACACAAAGCATATTATTAGATTGAGAAACATTCCTCGTTCGTCGGACTAACATCGCGACATCGGCTCCTTGGCGGCCACGATAGGTATGGAGTTCATCGAGTACCAAAAAACGAAGATGCTTTGCCCGTTTGATTATTTCGCTTTCCTGACCGCCGCGTGTTAGTATTAATTCGAGCATTATGAAGTTTGTGAGTAATATATCCGGCGGATTTTCGATAATCTTATTTTTCTCATCTGGACTTTCCTGACCAGTATAGCGTTCGAAGGTTACATCTGATTTTTCGTTATCATTTTTGGTCAAAAACTTTTCAAGTTCGATTTTTTGACTATTGGCCAGTGCATTCATTGGATAAACGATAATTGCTTTGATACCTTGTCTTGACCCTGTTTTTAGAACATGATCGACAATTGGAATAATGTAAGAAAGCGACTTTCCCGAACCGGTTCCTGTGGTCAAGATATAATTTCGATTTTCTGTTGCCTTGTGAATTGCAGATGTTTGGTGGTGATGTAGTTGAAGTTGCATACCGGAAATAATTTGACCTTCATCTGTAACTTTATTCCGACGGAAGATTTTTGAACATTGCGGATGAAGTAAGCCTTGTGTGATCAGATCATCAATGGTACCACCTGATTCAAAATTAGGACTAAGTTGGATAAGTGGATCGGGCCACAAGAGACCATCATCCAATGCCTGTCGGACACAAGAGTTTATCGCGTCATTGCGAATTTTAATAAAACCATTGACAAATGATGCATAATCATTAATAACCCGATCTCGAAGTTCAAATACGTTCATAACTATTGACCAATACAAAAAAAGGCAACTGCGCTGTTACTATAAATCAAAGATAACATCATAATAATTTAATATTTATTTTAATGATACTTTTTTAATTTTCAATTTCAGTTTGACTACAAATAATAAAAAATAATAAAATTTTATTAAATATCTTGTTAATTACAACGATTATAATGATTGTACCTATTATTTTAAGATAATAATACACTTATAAATAACAATAATGACCCAATATAGTTTTATGATTGTAGTCTTACAAGTCAACTAAATTACTTAAAACGAAATACGAATCTAATAAATTTTCGAAACAGAATCCGGAAAGTTCATGTCTATTAAAGATGTCAAACGGTTTCTGAAGGAAATCAAGCCCAAAGAACCGAAAGTCACGGAGGAATCGAAAGAAGCCGTGAAACCAAAAATTACGAAACCGAAATCTGTTGACGATTTCAAGAAATCACGTAACAACGAGATTCTTTCGGGAACGTCACCGAAAAAACCGTTACCG